>JBARBA010000066.1:0-6957 GCA_049792555.1 Anaerolineales bacterium | reverse complement strand
CGCCTTTGCTCTGCACGCCTTTGATCAAGGCCGTTGCCATTTCGCCTGCCAGGTAAGGGTCTTCTGACAGGTATTCGAAATTACGCCCGCACAAAGGCGAACGCTTCATGTTATTGCCCGGCCCAAGCAGCACATCCACCTTGAGCGCAATGGCTTCCTCGGCCAAGGCCCGGCCCATCTCCCAGACCAGTTCCGGGTTCCAGGTGGATGACAGGCAGGAAGCCGTCGGAAAACAAGTGGCGGGCAGGCCCGATAGGCCCAGGGAATTAATATCCGGCGTGCGGCGGATGCCGTGCGGACCGTCGGCCACCATCATTTCAGGCACGCCCAGGCGTTCGATGGGCGTCGTCGTCCAACTGGTGGCGCCGGTGCATAAGGCGGCCTTCTCTTCAAGAGTCATCTGCTGGATGATTGTTTCAATATCGGTCATGGTTTGCTCCTGCACGAATAAAAAAGATGTATTTTGCCAATTGCCCCAACTGAATTGTATCGCACAAGCTTACAGAAATCAGAGGCCTGAATTTTCAGTTTTGTTGTTTTTCCACCGGCAACTGATGGTTATAGAATAACAAAGTACCACTCATATTCCAGCAGTTTCCCGGATTGAGTGACTATTACCAGTTTGGCAGTGTGGAAACCGCTTGAAAGGGGAGATGCCCAGCTAAAGGCATAGTACGCGCCTAAACTATAAGAAGTTTTTCCACCGTTAGGCGACAGAAATTCGGGGCCTAAATCTAGTATATCCAGTGTTGAATTCGATATTTCTTTTCCATCCACATATAAAGAAACCCTGTCAGAAAATGGTCCGTGGGCTGAATCATAAGCCAACAACTCTACAATACTGTCAATATCCATCCCTATCTTAATTCCACGAGCATTGGGCGAAAACACATTTCCTGAGAGCGATTTAGCATAACAGCCAGCCAACAACGCGCTTCCAGGCAATGGCCACACCTCGGTGATGTAATCCGGGAGGCCCAATTTTGGATGAGGTAAATATCCGCGAATGCAGAGTGGGTCTATGGACCAGAAAACAAAAAGGCATGAAAATAAAAAGACGCCTAATGCAATCAATATTCTGGTTTTGATGGACACAGTCTTCATTGCAACATCCCAACTGCTCACGGCAACAGCCAAGTGGGCAACACGTCAATATCCAACGCCGAGCTTTTTTGCGCGTGGCGCGACATGAATGTCGCGCCACGAACCCGGGTTTGCGCATTGCAAAAATTAATCTCCAATGCGGAAAAAAGTTTTTCCAATGCGCAAACCATTAATCTCCAATGCACAAAATAAAACAGGCTCCCAAAGATATTCATCGGGAGCCTGCTGATCACTACTGCGCGCGCAAAACGCCCGCGCGCGGGAAGGGCGCGTCGAACTTACGCAAGCGATTTCCAATAGTTAGGCATGTCATCGGGGAACTGATACGTTGCAATAATCTCTTGAAAAAGCGTTGCGTGCTCAGTCGTTACCTGTTTAAACTCAAATCCCATGGCAAAGAATTTCTGGCTCTCATCCTGTTTGCACCACGCAACGCGGACCGGGATCGAAATGTGCGAGGAAGCCAGGTCAGGTAAGTCGCCTGGGAATTCAATTTTCACGACCCTGCCTGTATTGATTTCCACACATTTTTCACCGATCACCATGACACCCGTCATGTTTAGATTTACGACGTAGCCCAACAAGGCGATCGGGTTTAAATCGTAAACTGGCGTTATTGCCATCAATTTCTTGCGTGTTGTTTTTCTTTTTTCACTCATGTGGGCACACCTCCGGTTTTATTTGGAATGTAATTTCTTCGACCTTGCAAGAGCAAACCATGCATACTCTTTAACAATAGTATAGCATTAATGTGGGGAATAATATCCAGCATTTTCACGACAACGGCCAGGTGGGCAGCACGTCAATATCCAGCGACGAGCGCTGCCCCGATAGATAGCGAAAATGCCCGGCGGCGGCAACCATGGCGGCGTTATCGGTGCAATAGGCGAATTTGGGGATGTTGACCTTGAATTCCTGCTGGGCCAGGAAGGCTTCGCGCAAGGCTTTGTTGGCCGAAACGCCGCCCGCCACCAGGATTTCCCTGGCGTCAAAGGCGCGCGCCGCCGCCAGGGTCTTGGCCAGCAGCGTATCCACCACGGCGGCCTGGAAGCTGGCGGCCATATCTGCGACGGGGACCGGCTGCCCGGCGGCTTCCATACGGCGGACGACGCGCAGCACGGCGGTCTTGAGGCCGCTGAAAGAGAAGTCCCAGTCGCCGTCGGTGCGGGCGCGCGGAAAGGCAAAGGCTTTGGGGTCGCCGCCTTCGGCGGCCTGCTGCACCGACGGCCCGCCCGGATAGGGCAGTTTCAGCAGGCGGGCAGTCTTGTCGAAGGCCTCGCCGGCCGCATCGTCGAGGGTTGCGCCCAGGCGGCGGTAGGTCAGGTGGCCGGTCATCAGGTTCAGCTCGGTGTGGCCGCCGGAGACCAGCAGCGCCAGCAGCGGGAACTGCGGCTCAGGCGGCGGGTTCGGCGTCCCGGCCTCGAACACCCACGACGAGTAGATGTGTCCTTCGAGGTGGTTGACGCCCACCAGGGGCTTGTCCGCGCCGAGGGCCAGACCTTTGGCCATGTTCAGGCCGACGACCAGCGAACCGGCCAGGCCGGGGCCTTGCGTGGCGGCGATGGCGTCCACGTCGGCGATGGTCAGGTGAGCTTTGGCGAGCGTTTCTTCCACCACCGGGACAATGCTCAAGACGTGCTGGCGCGAGGCCACTTCGGGGAAGACGCCGCCATAGCGGGCGTGGATTTCCATTTGCGAAGCGACGACGGACGAAAGCAGCGCGCGTCCGTCCTGGATAATGGCGGCGGCGGTTTCGTCGCAGGATGATTCAATGGCGAGGATCAGGTCAGTCATCAGTTTTCAGTGTTCAGTTTTCAGTGTTCAGTTTTCAGTGTTCGGTTTTCAGCGTGACTCTGCAAAGGGGTGAGCAGTTGGCGCAGCGGCTTTGCGCTGCAAACGGATAAAGAAAATAAAGGCGCCGAGGTAGAAGACGCCGGCCAGGAGGGATAGAACCTGATAGCCTGTATAGAGCGACAGATACTCAAAGCCGCCTCCCACAATCGTGCCCAGCAGGTTGGCGCCAAAAGCAACGTTGGCCTGCGACACATCCCGGAACGCCGAACTATAGATCAGGTTGGCAACAAAGATGGGCGAAAACAGCAGCAGGATGGCAAGCAGGTAACGAACCGTCAGGTCATCGACCAAAAGCATTTTCAACGGGACAAAGAAATTCAAGGCAATCGTCGCAAATAAGATCACATAGAGCAGCCAGGTCTTTTTGAACTTAAACCGGGACGATAACCAGATGGCGATCAGGACGATCAGCAGCACGCCAAAAAAGACCAGGGCATTGACCAGCCAGGTGGCGCCAAACAAAAGCAGAAAGTTGACAATGCTTTTGGTCTCAAGTAATGAAAAAGCAGCGCCCATGAAGAAAAACGGCAGGCTACCCTGGGTAAGCGCTCCGCGAGGCGAGATTCGCCAAATGAACAAGCCGGAACCGACCAGGACAATCAACAGGGTGAGGAGATACATGGGTGGTATGGATGGCTGGCTAAGGTAAAGAAAGGGCCAGTTATCAGTTGCTGGCGTGACCGGCTGTGGGTTGGATTGATAAAAATCAGGTTGCTGAATATTGATATCAGCAGCCTTGGGGCCAACAAAGAAAGTCACGAATACCGCCGAGTTTGTGACAGCGTTTCCTGGGCGATGATAGACAGGAGCCTTGCCAAACACATCCTTCAACATGTAGGCGATTTTGTCTACGAGCCAATCGTAACGATAATAGTTGTAGAGCATAAACAGACCGTCAGGTTTGAGCAGGGACCTGGCGCGCTCAAAGGATTCGGTCGTGAACAAATAACTTTCGAGGCGCAAATTACTGGAATTCGAGGCCAGCACAAAAGAATCGGTAAGCGCAAAAATAATCAGGTCGTATTTTTGTTTCGAATGCTCCAGAAAGGCGCGCCCATCATCAATATAAATCGATACGCGCGGGTCGCTATATGGAGATTCAGGGTGATACATCCTGCCCAGCCTGACAGTCTCAGGGTCGATCTCCACCGCATCGACGTGCTCAACGCCATTGGCCAGCGCAAAGGCCACATCGTTACCACCACCCGCCCCAATCACCAAGATATTCTTGTAAGCTGGTTTCTGCGCAAAAGCCGTGTAAGGCAAACCATAGGCAGAATCCGCAGTCGAGATGGGTGTAAAAGCCTGCTGGCCAATGCCGTTGGCCGTTACCAGATAGGTGTATCCGGGCTTCGCTTTATCCTGAGAATTAAAAGGGTTTACGATTTCCGGGAGAAGCCCATCATGCGTTGCTAAAATATTCAGCCGCGAATAGGGCGACCAGACATTGCTGATTCTATAGTCACTTATCGCAATTACTGCCACCAATGCCACCAGCGCCACCAGATTACGCTTCCGGCTCCAGTCCATCGGGAGCAGGAAAAACAACATGACTGAAGCGATAAGGAACCAGGTCCACGCCGGGGCGCTCAACAGCCCCATGAGCGCGAAACAGACAATCCCTGCGAGCGATCCCAGGATATTAAGGCGGTAGGCTTCAAGAGGCGCAAATTGATTAAACAACACCCCCAGGTCCTGTGCAAGAAATGTAAAGATGGCCGTGATGCCGATGAAAATCAACGGAAGCAATATATAGGGAGGCAAACTGACAGCCCCACTGGTGCTTGTAAAGTAGATTAGTCCATCGAAGCTCGGGTCAACCTGGGCGCGGCTAAATAAGATCACTGCGAAGAACACGCATAAAAGAGGCGGGAGAAAGCCCAGGAAGCGAATGCGGTGGTTGGCAAGCAGGCTGCCTGCGCCGATCCCGAGAAAACACCCTAATAAAACAAAATTGGTGAAGTACCCCAGGTAAAGAACATAAGCAGATAACCAGCGTATGCAAACCAACTCCAGGAACAGGATCAGAAAACTAAGCAAAAACAACCGTAAACTGATTGATCGGATATTCATATTGTTTTTTTATCTCCGGTTACGAATTCAATTTTTCGGCAGAATGACCGCGCATCAACTTCCAGAATTCTTCATCTTCAACACAAAATCATACGGATATTCTGCCAGGAGTTCCATTTTGCCATCCGGGCGCACGTAGTAGGTATCTTCGATGCGCACGCCCATGCCTTGATTGGGATAGTACAGGCCAGGCTCAATCGTCATCACCACGCCAGGCTGCAGCCGGTTGCTCTCATCGGCGGTCAGGCCGCTCCAGGGGCGTTCGTGGATGTTGAGGCCCACGCCATGCCCGACGCTGTGGACGTAGCCCTCGACCGGCGACGAGCTATGCAGCGGCGTTTGGCGCCCGGCTTTTTCGAATTCTTCGCAGACGAGTTGCTGGTACTGCTTGAAGGGCGCATTCATTTCAAGATCGCCGCAGACTTTGTCGTAGACGGCTTTGACTTCGTCGTAGAGCTTTTGCGCTTCGGGCGCAGCATAGCCCAGGCTCCAGGTGCGGGTGAAGTCATAGAAGTAGCCGCCGCCCACTTCGGCAGGATAAATGTCAAAGACAATGGTGCGGCCCAGGCGCAGCAGGTCATCCGGGTTGCCGGTGGAATGCGGCACACCGGCGTCGCGGCCAATCGCAAAGATAAAGCCTTCGGGAGTCTCCGCGCCGCGTTCGGCCAGCCACAGACTGATTTTGGATTTGACGTCCCCCACCGTCAGCGGAGTATCGCCGTCCTTGAGAAGCACTTCGTCGGCGCGGGCAGCGCGGCTGGTCAGGTAATCGGCCGCCAGGGCAACGACTTCGGTGGTGATCTTCCCCATGCGGCGGATGCGGGCCACTTCGGCCTGGTCCTTGGTCTCCATGGCGCGCAGGAAGATGTTGTCATCCGGCCCTTCGCCAACCAGGGTCAGGCCGGGCATGAACTTTTGCAGGCTGGAAAACGCCAATAAGGCCGTCGAGACGTCCGCATGGCCGTACACACCCACGCGGCCTTCGGTCAGCCCGGCTTTGGGGAACAAAAGCTTCGCGGCCGTATCCGTCAACAGTTCGCGGGTCGGCGTAAGCGTCAAGGGCACCACTTTCAGGCCGCTTTTGGCGGCTTCTTCGCGCTCCATCTGGCTGCAAAACAACACGGCCACGTGACCGCGCTTTTTGATCAAAACGGCGTTGCTGACGTGTCCCCCGCCCGTCAGGTACGTCATGGGCGGATTGTGCTCGGCATTGCCGATGACCAGCAGGCCATCCAGGTTGCGGGCTTGCATGAGAGTATCGATGTCAGTTTTCATGGTTTCACCAAAAACCTTAACGCGAATGGCGCCAATGAGCGAATGATGCGAATTTTATAGGGCTTAAATCCAAAGGGTTTATTCGCGGAATTCGCATTTTCGCGGCACGTGTGCCGACAGGGTATTCGTGTTTAAAGAACTGATTACTAATTTCATCGTTTCGCCAAAACCTTAACGCGAATAGCGCTAATGGGCGAATGACGCGAATTTTTATAGGTTTATTCGCGAAATTCGCATTTTCGCGGCATTCGCGTTAAAAAGAACTGATTTTTACTTCTCGACGGCGCGAATCTTGGGTAGGTGCGGCGAAAGTGTCGCTTTGCCTTTTGTGTTGACCACACGACGAAACTGGACCCGCTCTGCGCCAAAGTTAATCACGATTGCGAGAGGTAAGCCGGTAGCTTTAAGGTAGGAAAGAGCTTGTTGTTCATGAATACGGGAGATTTCGGCCACCGCCTTAAGCTCAAGGATAACACGCTTGTTCACAACAAGATCCAGGATATGTTCGCCAATCGGTTGGCCCTTGTAAAATACAACAATACGTTTCTGGCGTTCCAACTCCATAGCACGCGCTAATAACTCGCGAAATGTTGCTTCCTCGTAGATGGATTCAACGAAACCGGGGCCTAATTGATTATGCACTTCATATAC
>JBARBA010000065.1:0-22308 GCA_049792555.1 Anaerolineales bacterium | reverse complement strand
GCGCGGGTCTCCAGACCGGCGCCCAATCGTTTACTTCACGATCTTCATTGCAATCACCCACAACACCGCCAGCAGAATACCACCTGCCAGGAAAGGCACCGGCGCGCCGAACCATTGGAAGAGCGAGCCGAAAAAGAGCGGCGTAATGGCGTTGGCTGCGCTGTAGAATCCTGCCGAAACGCCTAAAATACCGCCTGCCTCATCTTTACTCACCGACTTTGTGATCAGGCTGTTGATGGCGGGGTGCAATACACCGCCGCCCAGCGCCGCCGGGAAACTGGCAATCAAAATCCAGATAATGCCCGGCCAGCCTTTATTGCCTTCGGATGGCAGGTCGACGTTGATCAGTTGCACCGAAGCCGCGCCCTGCATTTCCGACCTGATTTTGGCCTGGTCGTACCACGGCACCGGGATTTGCGGGGTGGTGGATGTCAGGATCAACCCGACAGCCAGGGTCGAAAGGCCGAGCATCACCAGCCAGCGGTCGCCGTATTTTTTGCTCCACGGGCCGATCAAACCGCCCTGTACGACCACGATAAATAGCCCGGCCAGCGCGAACAGCCCCGACGTGTCCCGCGCGCCCATGCCCAGCCGGTTCAGCGCGAACAGCGAAAACATTTGCTCGTAACCGCCAAAAGCCAGTTGCTGGGCAAACATCAGGATCAACAAAATGCCAACGACCGGCTGGCGAAGCGCATCCGTCATCGCCTGGAACGAGAAGGGCGACCTGTGGGAAGAAGTTTTTCGATCAGGATTGCGCGTCTCCGGCAGCCAGAAAAACGTCAGCAGGATCGAAACCAGGGAGAAAAAGGCCGCCGTAAAAGCGACGGCTTGATAGCTCTCATTCGTTGCAAGTAATACGACGAAAGCAATGATAGGGCCTAGAATAAAGCCCATTCCAAATGCCGCGCCGATCAGGCCCAGGCCCTGCGTGCGCGTCTTCTCGTTGGTCACGTCGGTCACAACCGCCTGCGCGGTGGAGATGTTTGCGCCGGAGATACCGTCGATGATGCGCGACAGAAATAACAGCCAGAGCGCGTTGGCAAATCCGAGCGTGAGAAAGCCTACCAGCGTGCCCAACTGGCTGATTAGCAGGATCGGACGCCGCCCGAAGCGGTCGGAGAGACGCCCCAGGATGGGCGCGCCGATAAACTGCATGGCCGGATAGGTAGAGCCGAGGATGCCAATCACCAAAGGACTTGCGCCAAAGCGCGCCGCATACAGCGGCATCAATGGGACGATGATGGACAGGCCGATCAGGTCCACCAGGATGATGACCAGGACCGGCAGGATTTTCTTGAAATCAAGTTTTTCGCTGTTTTTTTCGGGATCGCTCATGTTACTTCTCCGGTTTTGAAGCGATGAGAGATTATTAAAGTCGATACCTGCTCTCTACTCTCTAATTATCTGACTTCTACAATCACGATCCCAACCAAGACGATCAGCAGCGAAGCCGCGACGGCAATCAACGTGTTGCGGGTGCGGATGCCATCCTCGGCTTTTTTCCACGCGGAGGGCAGGTGGGCCGCGACCACGGCAACCACCATCGTCAAGGCATGCGCCCAACGATAAGCGGGGAAACCGCTCCCGGTCAAACCGTCGATCACGAAGAGCAAAATTCCCAGCAGCATTTGCGTATCCATCAAGCCGCTGAAAGCGGCCGTCAGGATGCGGGCTGTCTTGTCAAAGGCTTGCTTTTTAAGCAGCCCGATGGCAAGGCGCGCGATCAGCGCCACTGCCACAAGCATAATGATCCAACGCACAAGAGAGTGAACGGTCAGAAAAATAGTCATGGGGACTCCTGGAAACGACGGCAAAGTTGGCTGAGCTGCCTCGCTCTTGAGAAATTGCGAGGGAAGGCCATGGGTGAACTGTTTGGATTAGCAAAAAAGGGATGACTCCAGCCATGATTTGTGGCATCCCAAGTGTATCAGAGCAAGGATAAAGGAGCCATCTCATGGAACGAAGTTTACGGCAAATCATACCAACTGTCCATTGGACAGAAGAAGTAACATTGGATGTTCTCCGTCAGGTTATCTCTCAGACTATTCAAGCGATGAGCCGGTCTCGTTTTGAATGCCAACGCAAGCTCTTGACCGGACACCCCACCTGATTTAGAATTTCGATCACTGGAGAGGGAATCAACGCAGGATACTCCAAGCCTCTCCGCAAAAGCAATGTCCCATTGCTTCGGAGGTCATATGAGTGTGAAATACAACGTAGTGCAACGCGGCCAGCCCGGCAAAGCCGAAACCCCCAAGAAGTATTACCCATCCATCCAATCCACAGGCAGGACCACCAAGCGCGAGATGGCCGAGATGATTGCGCAAATCTCGACCATCAGCAGCGTCGACACGATGGCCATGCTCGAAGCCTTCCTGGTCGTGGTGCCGCGCGAACTGGCCAAGGGCAACATCGTCGAGTTGGGCGATTTCGGCTCGTTCTGGCTGCGCAGCAGCAGCGAAGGCGCCGACACAGCCGAAGAAGTGCGCGCCTCGCAGATTACCAGCGTGCTGCCGCGCTTCAACCCCGGCAAGGATTTCAAGAAGGCCCTGGACGGCATCAAGTTCAAGAAGCTCTAAAACCGGACGGCGCATGATAAAGAAAACATCACGATGTTTTTGTTAAAACATCGTGATGTTTTTTGAAAATATAGTGATGTCTTTTAAAAATATAGTGATGTTTTCTGAAAAGATAGTGATGTTTTCAGGAAAAGATCGTTATATTTAAAAAAACATCGTGAAGCTCTTTAAAAAGATCACGATGTTTTTGTCAAAGGGTCAAGTCAGGATATGGCGAAAAAACCGCCAGGCACCCTTCGACTTCTTGACGTATAATTTCCTTATCATCCTATCAATGGGGAAACCCTGATGCCCGACGAAAAACACCCTCTCAAAGTCTTTCTCTGCCACGCCTCACAGGATAAACCTATCGTGCGCGAACTTTCTCGACGCCTTGTCGCTGAGGGTTGGATTGATGTTTGGCTTGATGAAAAGAAATTGTTGCCGGGGCACGATTGGCGGTTGAATATTGAGGAGGCGGTCGAGACTTCTGACATAGTAATCATTTGCCTTTCAAGCAATTCTGTAAGCAAGGAAGGGTTTGTCCAGAAAGAGTTGAGATATGCCAGGGAAATCGCACTTGAGAAGCCCGAAGAAACCATTTTCTTAATACCATTGCGATTAGATGAGTGCGACGTTCCAAGGGGTTTGCGTTTTTATCAATGGGCAGACTATTTTGGGGAAAAGAAAGAAGAAACGTATGATGCGCTACTTGAGTCTCTGAGAGTGCGTTCTCAACAATTGGGAAGAGCGACAGTTCAAACGCCAAAAACCGCCGAAAACATTCCGGGCAAAGCTGAAACAATAAATATAAAAGAACTTGAGTTGAAAAGATTAGAGAGCCAGGCTACTCAATATGAATTGAGGGGTGATTTTTGGAATGCCAGGAAAACTTGGTACGAGATAAAGCGAATTGACTCTCTGTTTCCCCGCGTTGATATAAAAATAAATGAATTAGAAAGGGAACTTCGCCCCCGGACAATATTGCCACCATCGTCGAAGCCTGAACCAACGCCCCAAAACCAACTAACAAAATTCGTCATGGTCATCATTGGTATTATCATTCTTACTGCCATCCTGATTGCCATTTCGGCGCAATATTTCAAGCCTGCTCCTGTGCCAACTGCTACCGCAACTTCTATCTTATCTAAAACTCAAACCATAACTGCTACTGCATTACCATCTGGTGTAACGCCACGCCCTAGCCTGTCTCCGACTAAAGTGTTTATACCAACCGCTACACCTTTACCTATCGAAATTACTGCCACTCCTTCAGTAGTACTCCCCCTTAAAGTCAAGATGATAAATGATTCTTCGTGGACATATTCTTTTGAAATTCAGAATATTCCGAGTGAGTGTATACAAGGTAGATGTGATTACCGATGGATGATTTGGACAGGTGTGTGGAACTGGTGTAACGGCGTTGTTTGTGGCGGAAAAGATTATAACAAGTTAGTGTTTGACTCGGGTTGGAAACAAACGGATGGAAACGAGATATCAATCATCGGATATCGCGTGACAGATTACTATCATCCTTATTTTATAACTTTCAAAATATGTTTCGATCCTTCTCAAACTAACTGCAAATCCGCTGTAAATGAAATAGTCAATAGATAGTCAATTATGGTGGCTAGTAAAATTTTCTTGTCACCTATTATGGGAAACCCTGATGCCCGAAACCAAACGCCCTCTCAAAGTTTTCCTGTGCCATGCCCATAGCGACAAAGAGGCTGTCAAAACCATCCATGCTTGCTTGACCAAAGACGATGTGTGGCTCGACAAGGAATATCTCCCCTGTTGGCAACTTGCAAATCCCCCCAAAAACCACAAACCTGAGTAAAATCCTGGCAGCAGGAGATGAGCCATGGCAATGCAAAATAACAATCCCCAACAACCCGATCCCATCGCCCGCAGGGAAATTCCTGACGCCTGGGCGATAGGGCATTGCCCCGCCTGCCAGGCAGCCTTTCTCAAAGTCGTTCATTTGCCCAACGCCACCGATTACCTGATCTGTAGCAAATGCGAATTGTCGTTCGAAGTGGAGTTGGACGGCGCAAAAATCCGCGTCAAGAATGTTCCAGACCAACTGGGGTTCATGGAGCAGGAATTGCGTTATCGCTGGGTTGAACCGTCAGCCATGGCTTATTATTTCGGCAACTATCTTGCTTTGAAAGAGCAGCGCGGCAGGAGTACGGCGCGGGCATCGCTCTCGGATGAAGAAGTCGCAAGCCGCGCGATATCGCTCCACCGCATGGGCAATAAACCCAAGATGGTTGAATTCATACTCATCCAGGCCGGGGCCACTCCCGAACAAGCGCGGGCCGCGTTTGTCAAGTTGAAGCAGCACTCCGAACAGGAGGTGGAGGACCTGAACCGAAAATTCCTGATGGCAGGCGGAGTCATCCTTGTACTGGCTGTGGTGTATGTCATTTGCCGGGCTTTGACGCCCATCGTTATCAGCGCCCAATTGCAACAAGGATTGGCTAGTCCGGCGGATACTACCCGCCAGTCGAATGTGTTCCTGCAACTGTTTGATATCGTCCCCGATGCGATCAAACCCGATTTTTTGAAACCTGCGCCTGCGCGATGGAAATTTACCGGCCCGGCGCGCACACGCTGTCCCTTCACGTTAGCGGATGCGGCCGGAATTTTCGGCGGCGAAGCCGACGATTGGGCGCACATTGGCCAATCGAACGGATGGCAAATGATGAACGCCGATGTGGCAACCACCATCAGCGTCCCGGAAGGGATGCACGCCGCTTTTATGGACAACAGGACAGGGGCATTTTCCACCATCGACGGTCCCGCTACCGTTCGCAATATAAACTACGTCGCAATCCTTTGTAACTGACCTGGTTTGGAACTGGCCTGCGCAGGCGGGAATACGGATGTTGTTAACCGAAGATGATCTGTAAGAAAATTCTTACACCTGTTCTATAATTTATGCTATACTTTAAGCGATGGACTCCCCGCGTACTTATTGGCCACAATGGACTGAATCCCTGCACCGCATGGGACTGGATGGCTTTGCCGCCTGGCTTTTGGAAGCCGGCAGCCCGCTGAACATCCTGGGGGCGCAACTGCTCTATATCGGTCAGCCTTTTGCAACCCGCCAGGCCAGCGACGGAATCCGCGCGCTGGCAAACCTACTGGAACAGGAAGATGAAGCGCGCGCTTTTGCCGCGCTGCTGAAAGGACAATCGTCATGATCCCGCCAGACATGATCGGAATCGTCAGCCTGGGCATGGTCGTTTTCACCGCCATCCTCATGGTCGTCTTTGCCCTGATCCAGCGCCGTTTCCCCCTCTCCATTCGCAGCATCCCCGCATTTAACCGCATCCGCCGCGCCGTCAGCCTGGTCGTGGAAGACGGCACCCGCCTGCACGTCTCGCTCGGGCACGGCAACATGCAAACACAGTTTGGCGCGGCGGCCTTTGCCGGGTTGAGCATGTTGCGCCGCCTGGGAGAAATCACCTCGTTGAGCGACCGTCCGCCGATTGCCACCAGCGGCAACAGCGTTTTGAACATGGTCGCGCAAGACACGCTGCGCACCGCCCACGAAGCGGTGGCCGTCGAGCAATCTTTTGACGTCAACAATGGCCGGCTCACCGGGCTGACGCCGTTCTCGTACGCGGCGGGCGTCATGCCCATCATCCGCGACGAATCGATTTCAACCAACGTGTTGATCGGCAATTTCGGCATCGAAGTCGGCCTGCTGGCCGAAGCGGCAGAACGCCAGAACGCCGTGGTGATTGCAGCCAGCGATAATTTACCTGCCCAGGCGGTGCTGTACGCCGCCTCGCCCGACCCCATCATCGGAGAAGAATTGTTTGCCGCAGGCGCTTATGTACAGGCCGGGCGCATGCACAACGCCAGCCTGCTCACGCAGGATGTTTTACGCTGGCTGATTATCATCGCCATGTTGGGCGGAGCAATTTTGAAAGTGGTGGGAGATTTGCTGAAATGAAGCGAATTTTCCCTGTCATCAACGCCGTCGTCGCCATCGCCGCAGGGGTGATTGTCCTGCTCGGTTACTTTATTACCAGCGTCCCTGCATTGACGGGCTTCCGCGCCTTGCTGCTGCAATGGTCCGTTTTGTTGGCCGGGATGGCCGTGCTGGTGGGTGTGGGGAATTTGTTTTCCGTCCATTTGCAGAAAATCACCGCACGAAAACCGGGCGCGCTTTACAGCGTTGTGCTCCTGGTATTCTTCCTGCTCACTTTTTTGGTTGTCATCGCTGTCAATTTCGCTCCATCCATGCAAGATTCTCCAATCTTTGCCGATTTACAAAAAATCTTTTTGAATTTACAAAATATATTCTTGAACGGAATCATGGTGCCGGTGGAAATCAGCCTGATGGCGCTGCTGACCGTTACGTTACTGTATTCCACTGTGCGCCTGCTGCGCTGGCGCATTGACCTGAAAACCAGCCTGTTTCTCGTGACTGCCTTGCTGGTCTTGATCAGCACCGGGCCGCTCACGGCCCAACTTCCGCTGATGGATGGCATCGGCGGTTTCATTCAAATCCTGTCCACAGGCGGCGCGCGCGGCATTCTCATCGGCGTGGCGCTCGGAACGCTTACCACCGGCCTGCGCATCCTGTTCGGCGCAGACCGTCCGTATGGGGGCAAGTAATGGCTGCCATCGTTTGCCCAACCTGTAACAAACCCAACCCCGATGCGCTGGATGTCTGTCAGTTTTGCGGCACCCCCCTCAAGAATCGAGGCACTGAGCCGCTTCCCACCATCCGCCCCGGAGAAATGCCGATCAAGCAGCAGACTTCCGATTTGGAAAACACCCTGCCCGCCTGGCTGCGCGACATCCGCAAGGGTGACGAAGAAAGCACGCCGCCCCCACTGCCGGGGATAAACGCTCCGGTAACGCCCCAACCGGCGAAACCTGAAACGCCCAAGAAAAAGGACGGCTCGCCCCTGGACTTTCTGGCGGAGCTTTCCCAAATCAAGGATGAAGACGAAACTGTGCCAGACTGGCTTGCCAGCCTGGGGGGCAATGCGCCCTCCAAGCCGGCGCCCGCTGCCGAAGTCCAACCCCAAGAACCCGCAGACTGGCTCGCGGGGTTAAAAGCGGACTCTGCGCCTCAAGCGACTGCCTCCGAGCCATCCGCTGTTGACTGGGCTTTTAAAAACGATGCCGACAAGCCGGGGCAGCAGGCTTTTGAAGAAGAAACACCCGACTGGCTGACAGCGCTCAAGGCGCAAGACACCAGCGTTAACGCCCCGGCGCAACCCAAACCGGCAGAATCTTCCCCGGCAGATGCGTTTCCCTCTTCGGGGAACCTGCCCGACTGGCTGAATGACCTCGGAGGCGGGCCTGCTGCGCCGGTTGCTTCTGCGCCGTCCGCTCCGGCAGTTCAAACGCCATCTCCGGTTGACGACCTGCCCTCCGACGCAGACTTGCCAGGCTGGTTGTCAGACCTGGCCCAGGACTCTGCCACGCCGGTCAAGCCTGCGGCGCAACCCGCTTCCGCCGCACCCACACCGGCGCTCGGCGCGGACTTGCCTGCGGCAGGTGACTTCCCCGATTGGCTGGCCGACCTGGGCAAAGAAAGCATGCCATCAGCGCAGCCGTCTCAACCTGCGCCGGTCAAGCCTGCGACGCAACCCGCTCCCGCCGCATTTACACCGGCGGCTGCGAGCGCTCCTTCGACAAGCTCACCTACCCCTGTGGCGCCGGCGCAGGCAGGACAAGTTCTCCCCGATTGGCTGGCCGACCTGGGCAAAGAAAGTTCGTCATCGGCGCAACCGGCTCAACCTGCGCCAGTCGCATCGCAAGACCTGTCTTCCGGCGACAATTTGCCTGAGTGGTTGACAGGGCTGACGAGTGAACCTCCCAAAACTCCGGCAGTCGAAGCGCCTTCCGTCCGCCCGGCTGACGAAACGCTGCCCGCCTGGCTGGAATCCGCCGTTGAGGCGAAGCCACCCGAAAAACCAGTTGCCCCCCCCCCAAGCACGGCGAAGAAAGCCTTTGGCACGGGAGCGCTCAAGGAATTGGCAGCGCTTGACCAACCCGACCAAGTCCCGGATTGGATGGCAGGCTTGGTTTCCACAACTCCGGCAAAGACACCGGAGCCTGCGACGCCAGCCGCCCCCGGCGCAGATGCATTCGATTGGCTGAGTGGATTAAACCAGGCCGGGACCAGCCCTGCCGTAACGGAACCGAAACCAACGGGTCAGCCTCAATCCGCCGTGGAAAAACAAGCAGCGCCCGAAGCCCCAACCCCGGCTTCCAGTCCGGATTCAGGCAGCGCGCAAAGCATGGATTCGATCTTTTCCATGGAAATGCCCGATTGGCTGTCTGGCTTTACGCCCTCTGAACCGGAGCCTGCCAAAGCAACCGAGGAACAACCAGGGACATCGACCGACAATCTCAGCCCGGCAGACCTGCCTTCATGGGTGCAAGCCATGCGCCCGATTGAGTCGGTCATGTCTGGCGCGCAGAGCGACGACGAGGATCAGACGGTGGAAAAAGAAGGCCCACTGGCGGGTCTGCGCAGTGTGCTGCCTGGGCAAGCAAATATCCCGGGGCAGCGAAAACCCAAAGCGTATTCGATCAAATTGCAGGTGGACACGACCCAAATGGCGCAAGCCACCTTGCTGGAGAATTTAATTGCTTCGGAGGCCGAATCTCGCCCGGTTTCCACGATCAAGCAGGTTTTCAATATTCGCCCGTTACGCTGGATGATTGCGCTGGTGTTGCTGGTTGCGGTGTTGGCTCCGGCAATAGTTAGTACTACTGATTGGCATTTTTTCCCGCTGCCTGCCTCGGCTTCTGCCAGTGAAACCAAAGATTTTTATGACTTGGTAGGAAAATTGCCCGATGCGGCTGCGGTGCTGGTGGTTTTCGATTACCAGCCGGGTTATGCCGGAGAAATGGAACAGGTCGCCGGCCCGGTGATCGATCATTTGATGACCCAAAACGCTCATCTTGCGTTTGTCTCTACCTCACCAACAGGTGTGTTGATGAATGAACGCATAATGGCCGCCCAGAACCATCTCAGGGCGACTGCCGATGACAGTACGTATGAACAGCATGTTCAGTACGTGGACCTGGGATACTTGCCAGGCGACGCAGCGGGCATTCAGGTATTCGCCGAAAATCCGCGCATTTTGGGAACCGATTATCAGATCGGAGATTTGTGGACATCCGAGACGGGTTTCGACCAGATTCACGCTCTTTCGGATTTCAAGGCTGTCATCGTGCTGACCGATAATCCCGATACAGGCCGCATGTGGATCGAGCAAACCGGTCAGGCCCTTAAGGGAAAGCCGCTGCTGATGGTAGTCAGCGCCCAGGCCGCGCCGATGATCCGCCCATATTACGAATCCAGCCCCAAGCAGGTTCAAGGGATGGTTAGCGGGTTGGTGGGCGGCGCAGCTTATGAAGAGGCAACCCAGCGGCCCGGCAACGCTGCCCTCTATTGGGACTGTTATGGCGCCGGGATGATCGCCGCCGAAATGTTGATTGTGGTCGGCGGAGTATGGGCGTTGGTACAACATATGCGAATGCGCCGGGCAGAACAAAACCAGGAAGAGGACGAGGCGTAAATGCCTGATTTTATCGCTTTCCTTACTTCGCCCGATTTCATGATTGGCCTTCTAAGCCTTTTGTTTACGGTGCTGATTTTGAGCTATGCAATCGGCGATAATTCGGCATTCAGGCTGGCAATCCACGTCTTCATCGGTATTGCAGCCGGGTACGTGACGGCCATCGTTTTGCTTCAAATCATTGCGAATAAAATTGCCCTGCCAATTGTCATGGCCCTGGTTGCAGGGACAATGGATGACAAGATTCAGGTGGGCATCCTGGTAGGAATACCGCTGCTTTTGGGATTGACCTTGCTGACAAAAGCCTCCCCTCGCGCCGAATGGATGGGACGCCCGGTGGTGGCCTTCCTGGTGGGCACCGGAGCCGCTGCGGCGGTGGCCGGGGCCATGCTGGGAACCATTTATCCGCAGGTGCTTGGCTCGATCAATGTGCTTGGTCAAAACCTGTTGGAGGGCGTGCTTGTCCTGCTGGGGACGGTTGTCACCCTGGCCTACTTTCAATTTACCGTGCTTGGGAAAAAGGCCCCCATCGGCAAGCGCGGCTGGCTGGTCAACGCAATTGCTTTGGTGGGGCAGGCGTTTATCGCCATCACCCTCGGAACGCTGTTTGCCGGGGTGTTTTCTGCCGCGCTGACAGCGCTGGTTGACCGTATCCAGTCCATCGTGTTATTCATCGATACCATACTGACCTACTTTTTGCATCATTAACTATGCCTACATCCCTCGTTGAAGGCAATTCCCTGCTGGCAGTCGACATTGGCGCCGTAACAACGCGCGCCGCTTATTTTGACGTGGTTGAAGGCCATTACCGATTCATCGCGATGGGGCAATCGCCCACCACAGCGGGCGCGCCGTCCAAGAATGTGGTCTTGGGCGCGCAAATGGCCATTGAAAACCTGCAAGCGCTGCTTGGCAAACCGCTGATCGATAACGACGGCCGCCTGACGATGCCATCCCAACCCGACGGTATCGGCGTGGATAGCATGGTCACAACCATCTCAGCCGGCCCGGCGATCAAGACCCTCGTCGTTGGGCTGCTGGCCGATGTCTCACTTAAATCGATTGAATCCCTGGCGCAGACCACCTATACCCAAATCATTGACACCATCAGCCTGAACGACCCGCGTCGCTCTGATCAACAAGTGGACGAGATCGTGCGCTCCTCGCCTGAGTTGATTATGATGGCCGGCGGTATGGATGGCGGCGCAACAAGCTCCATCCAGAAAATACTTGAAATTATCGGCATTGCCGCGTACCTGCTGCCGCAAGCCAAACGCCCGGCAGTCTTGTATGCCGGAAATAAAGTGCTCGCGCAGGAAGTAAAAAACTCTCTGAACGAAATCGCCTCCCACGTGCAGATCAGCCCAAATGTGCGCCCGTCGCTTCAGGTGGAAGACCTGGCTCCTGCCCAGCGCGATTTGGCCGGTCTGGTCATTAACGTGCGCGAACAGCAAATGCCCCAGTTGAGTGATTTGCGCGAGCTTTCCGGCGGCATCATCCAGCCTTCCGCCTATGCCCAGGGGCGCATGATCCGTTTCTTGTCCAGTTATTTTGCCTCGGGGAAAGGTGTCTTGAGCGTGGACGTTGGCGCTTCAGCCATTTCGATCGGGGCCTCGTTCGACGGCGACCTGAACCTGAACGTTTTTCCGCAATTCGGGCTTGGTGAGCCTTTGGCCGGGTTGCTGCGCCACACCACCCTGAACGATATCGCGCGCTGGATTCCGCTTGACATCCCTGCCGAAACCGTGCGCGAGTACCTGTACCAGAAATCGCTCTACCCGGCAGCCATACCGGCCACCCCCGAGGAGTTGGCCATCGAACAGGCCATTCTGCGCCAGAACCTGCAATTGGCCACCCGCTTGATGACCAACCGTTTGCCCCCCATGCGGCGTAGACGGGATGGCTTGCTGCCCTCCTTCGAGCCTATCCTGGCTTCGGGAGCGGCCATTACCGGCGCAGCCACGCCTGGGCAGAAATTATTAATGCTGCTGGACGGTCTCCAGCCCACAGGGAATGGTATGCTGGCGTTGGATCAAAACAACTTGCTTTCGATGCTTGGCGCTGCTTCTGAATTGAATAGCATTTTGCCCATCCAGGTAATCGATTCAGGCGCACTTTCTTACCTGGCAAATGTCATTTCACCCATCAGCAAAGCCAGCTATGGAACGCCGATTCTACAAGCCCAACTCACCTGTGAAGACGGTAAAGAAAGCGCAGTCGAGATCAAAGTAGGCGACCTGCAAGTGTTGCCGCTTGAAAGCGGGCAGACCGGACGTCTCGCATTGCGGCCCCTGCGTCGCGCCGATGTGGGGCTTGGCCCTGGTCAGGGCGCGGAACTGGATGTTAACGGGTCAACACTGGGCATCGTAATCGACGCGCGCGGGCGTCCCCTGAGTCTACCTGACGATGGGAATCAACGCCGGGCGCTGCTCAAAAAATGGCAGGCAGCGGTGGAGGGCTAAGCAATGATTGCTCCAATTACGCACATTCTTGCCCTGACCAGCGTTGTCCGCACGCGCATGTTGCCCACCGAGGGACGCATCATTGCCCGGCTGGGCCAGAAAGTGACCCCCACCGATGTGGTTGGCGATGCCATTATTGGGCGCAAGTACGTGATTGTCGATTTTGCTCAATTGCTCAACCTCCCGCCCAAGAAAGCCGCCTCTTTTTTGAAAGCCAAAAAAGGCCAGAAGGTTGCGCGCAAAGAAATCCTGGCTGAAACCACCGGCATGTTCTCGCGCGTCGTCGAGGCCCCGGCTGAAGGACGCATCGTTGCCATCGGCGGCGGAAAGCTTGTGCTGGAAACCGGCGGCTCCATGTTCGAACTGGCCGCAGGCATCCCCGGAGTCATTTCGGAGGTGATCAACGAACGCGGAGTGGTTATTCGCGCAACCGGCGCCATTGTTCAAGGTTTATACGGCAACGGGCGGCTTGAAACCGGCGTTATGCTCAGTATGTTTGAGAAACCTGATGAGGTCTTCACCAATACCAATATGGACGTCAACCTGCGCGGTTCCATCATCATCGCGGGGCATGTCAATAATCCGGCTGTGATCAAAAACGCTGCTGAACTCCCCCTGCGGGGAATGATCCTGGCAAGCATTTCCCCGGCCGTGCTTCCTGCGGTTGCCCAGGCTCCTTTCCCCATCCTGGTGACCGATGGGTTTGGCCCGCGCCCGATGAATTCAGCAGCCTTTAAATTACTCACCACCAATGTCAGGCGTGAAGTCACGCTGAATGCCGAGTTTTACGACAAGCACAATGGCACACGCCCGGAAGTATTCATTCCGTTGCCCGTTACGCAGGAACCACCTGAGCCTCGAGAGATGGAAACATTTGCTCCCGGCCAGACTGTGCGGGTGTGTTACCTGGCCCGTCCCAGCCTGATTGGCACGGTCGTGCAGTTACGTCCCGGTTTGAGCGTTTTACCCAGTGGTTTAAACGCTCCTGCCGCCGAAATTCGCCTGGAAACCGGCGAACAGGTGCTTGTTCCACTGACCAATTTGGAAGTGCTGGGGTAAAATTACCCTGCACTGCGCAGCAGTAGAATTATCACGCGAGGAGAAGAATCATGGCCAATACATTTATTTTCGACGACGAAGCTCAACCCGATACGGGATCGCCGCTGCTGCCTGACCAGGGTGATGATGACCAGACCCCGGAAGAAGGCGAGGGCAACAATCGAATTTTCATCATGTTGCTGATCGGCATCGGGGGTTTCGCCCTGGTTGCGATTTTGTGCATCATAGGCTATTTTGCGCTCAGCAGGCCGGGTGGCATGCTCGCCAGGGTAGACTCCGGGGCTACAAATGTTGCCATCACGGCAGAGGCCATTGTCCAGCAAACACAGGCGGCTGCCGCTTTGGCCAGCCCTACGCTTCCGCCCAGCCTGGCAACTGTAACGCCTACGACCACCCCGGTTGTGTTGATTTTCGCCAGCGAGACACCGTTGGCAGACACGCCCACAATTGACCCGGAGTTGGCCACGCTTCAAGTCCAGCAAACCGAACTGGCAAAAGTCCAGGCCCAGACTACGGCTACTTTTGTGGCGAAAACTACTCCCAATAAGCGAGGTACTGCCACGCCGCACATCCCCAACACCGGATTTGCCGACGAAGTTGGCCTGCCCGGCCTGGTGATTGTGACGCTCATCCTGCTTGGGATCATCCTGCTGGCCCGCCGCCTGCGCGCGGTCCCTGCGCGATAAAACTGCGTTGAAAACATACGACCCGGACGAGAATTCTCGTCCGGGTCGTATGTTTTTCACTTTTGCGGGCTTTTTCTGTGCGGAGAAGTTATAATCAAACCCGGCCAGGACCCTATTCACCCCATTCAACGAGGTACTTATGCCGCCAGACGATATGGAATTTGCGCAACTCAGCGCGCGCGTCGCCACCCTTGAGCGCGCAGTCGAATTTTTGCTCGCGCAGGTAAGCCCAAATTACAGAGACGGTCCCCCGTCGAGCTACCCTGACGTGATCGAGTTAAAGCGCCAGGGCAAAGTGATCGACGCCATCAAGCTTTATCGCTCGAAAACCAATGCCGGTCTGGCTGAAGCCAAGCAGTTCGTCGATAACCTAAAAATCTAAACCATCAAGAGGGCGGCCAGCGGGCCGCTCTTTTTCTGTCAAAATAATCCTGATAGCCCTTGAGAGCTTGCCCAGATACAATCAGAGTCACCGATCTACGCCATCTAATCCATCAACACTCGAGGCCTTTATGCGACAGGTTGCCATTCTTGGCATTGGACAAACCATCATTGAAGAACAGTGGGGAAAATCCCTGCGGGAAATTGCGGGTGATGCAGCTTTTGCCGCAATGGCCGACGCCCGCCTGGAGAAAACCGACGGGTTATTCGTCGGTAATATGCTTTCATCCATCGTGGCCGGTCAGAACCAGCTTGGCACCTTTGTTGCAGACTGGGTGGGTTTGTGGGGGCAGGAAGCGGTCAAAGTCGAAGCGGCCTGCGGTTCGGGCAGCGCTGCCTTCCGCGCCGGGCTGATGGCCGTCGCTTCGGGCGAAATCGATTCTGCGATGGTGCTGGGCGTCGAAAAGATGAGCGACCAATCGGGCCGCGACGTGACTGCCGGGCTGGCCACCGCCGCCGACGCCGATTACGAAGTGGAACAGGGCATCTCGTTCGTGGGCATCAATGCGCTAATCATGCGCCGCTATATGCACGAATACGGCTGGAAACACATCGACTTTGCGCCGTTCTCGGTCAACTCACATACCAACGCCATGTACAACCCCTATGCGCGCCTGCAAGATGGGCTGACCGTTGAGCAGTTCGAAAAATCGGCGATGATTGCCTCGCCGATCAACCTAATGGACGCTTCGCCGACCGGGGATGGCGCGGCGGCGATCATCATGGTCCCGGCGGATCAAATGCTCTTGCAACCGGGGCATGCGCGCATTATTGTGGCCGGGTCGGCCTGCGCCACCGATACGATCGCGGTACACAGCCGCAGGGATCCGCTCTTCCTTACGGCGGCGTATCTCTCGGCAAAGCGGGCTTACGAGATGGCGGGCGTCACCCAGGAAGACATTGATTTCTTCGAGCTGCACGACGCTTTCTCGATCATGGCGGCGCTCTCGCTGGAGGCTTGCGGTTTCGCGGAACGCGGCCAGGGTCCGCGCCTGGGCCTGGATGGCGAGATCACGATCACGGGGCGGCTGCCCATCTGCACCCGGGGCGGATTAAAAGCCCGGGGCCACCCGGTCGGCGCAACGGGCATGTACCAGATAGTCGAAGTCATCCAGCAATTGCGCGGCGAGTGCGGCCCAACGCAGGTGGACGGCGCGAAAATCGGTATGGCACAAAACATCGGCGGGAGCGGCGCAACCATTCTCACGCACATCCTGAAAGCAGAATAGCCCGTCCCCGGCGGTTGGCCGGGGATGGACTTTATAAACGAACTCTCATACCCCCTTAATCCCGCCTTAATTGGATATCGCTAAAATATATCTCGCTTGATTCAAAAGCGGGCTATTTCTTGAATCTGGCCATCGTTGACGCAATGGCGTTAACCAAGGGTGCGATTGTTCCTGATAATATACAAATTGTTACTGGAGAAAAAGATGAAAAAAACCTACGTAATTATTTTGATCGCCGTTCTGCTTTTGTCTACAACCGTCACGGGTTGTTCCAGGCTGAACAACCTGTTTGGTTCCAACCCGACGCCCACAACGCACAAAGTCAAGCTGACGCGTACACCGCCTGCGCCCGGCACCCCGCGTATGACCCGTACGCCGCGCGCGACCCGTACCCCGACCATCACGCCAACTGTTACGCCGACCGTCCAATCGTATGCGCCTGGCATGTTTCAATTAGGTTAAGTTGGGCAGATTGTTGGCTTTTCTGTGTCAGGAACAAAGTGAAATAGCCAATCCCCGGCCAACCGCCGGGGATTTTTTTGATTCCGTTGTAAAATAAGAACCATGATCAAAAAAATCGGTCGTTTCATTGCCAAAGTCCTTTTTGCCCTGGTCGCCGACGTGGAAAAACACGGGAGTGAAAACCTGCCTGCTGAAGGCGGGTTTGTGGTCGCGTCCAATCACTTGGGGCGGGTTGATCCGGCGCTGCTCTTTTTGACTTTTGACCGTGATGATTTTATCCTGCCGGTTGCCGAGAAATATGAGCATCACCCCTTTTTCGGCCCGCTGGGCCGGGCGTTCGGCGCAGTGTGGCTTGACCGCTTCAACCCGGATATCCATGCCTTGCGCGAGATCATGAAACGTATGAAACAGGGCCAGGTGCTCATCATCGCCCCCGAAGGGACGCGCT
Organism: Anaerolineales bacterium; assembly: GCA_049792555.1. Classification (GTDB taxonomy): domain Bacteria; phylum Chloroflexota; class Anaerolineae; order Anaerolineales; family Villigracilaceae; genus UBA5195. The sequence continues at coordinate 5,395 of JBARBA010000065.1, read as the reverse complement.
CGAAAACCGGGGGGCTGCAAGAGGGCAAACCGGGCGTGGTTTTCCTGGCCAGTCGGGCAGGCGTGCCAATCGTGCCGGTGGGGATCTATGGAACGGAAGACCGCGTGATGCTGGATAATCTCAAACATTTCCACCGCTCGCATATCGTCGGGCGGGCGGGCGCTCCGTTTACGTTGGAGCCGATCAAAAGCGGGCAGGACCGCGAAAAGGTTCTGCGCGAGCAGACGGATGAACTGATGTGCCGGATTGCCGCGCTACTGCCGGAGAAATATCACGGTGTGTATGCGGAGCATCCGAGATTGAAAGAATTGCTTAAAAATGATGCGTAATTTTGTGCTTTTCCTGATCCATGCTGTTTTGAACCTGGTTACCAAAGTCGAAGTCTATGAGCAGGAAAATGTGCCCTCCACCGGCAGTTTTGTGCTGGCGACCAACCACCTCGGTGTGCTGGACGTTTTCATGCCTTTTTATGTCTTGAACCGTTGGGACATGTTTGTCCTGGTGGCCGATAAGTGGGAAAAGCAAACCTGGGTGCGCTGGCTGGGGAAAAGTCTCAATTTTCTCTACATTGACCGCTTTAACCCCAACCTGCCCGCCCTGCGTGATGTGATCGCGCGCATGAAAAGCGGCCAGGTGTTGGTGATTGCTCCCGAAGGGACGCGCAGCCGCAACGGCGCCCTGCTCGAAGCCAAACCGGGGGTCAGCTACCTGGCAGCCAAGCTGGGGTACCCGATCGTGCCCGCCTCGCTGGCAGGCACGTCCGACGAGATTTTCTTCGAGAATCTGCGCCACTTGCGCAAGACGCATGTCGTTCTGCGGGCCGGGAAACCGTTCAACCTGCCGCCGTTGCCCAAGCAAAACCGGGACGAAGCCATGCAGCGTTATACCGATGAAATCATGTGCCGGATTGCGGCGCTGCTGCCCGAATCGTATCGCGGCGCATATGCCGAACATCCCAGGTTAAAGGAATTGTTGGGAAAGACGGATCAGTAGATTGGCGCACCAGGGGGCGGAGAAACATTGAAATTTCCTGTTAATTTTATTTATGTCAAAAAAAGCTATTCTCTTTGGCGGGGAATTTTGCTATACTGATGGTAATCCTGCTTCACAGGGGGTATCCCATGCTAACATTGCGACTGACCCAACTGACATTACGAGAAAATTGCTACCGGGTGGAAATCCGCTTCGGGGACGAGCCGCCCATCCCGGCGGAGTTCGATTTCGAGATGACCAACCAGGATTGCGCCTACATCCGCTGGTACCTGGAGTCGTTCCTGCAATACCCGATGGAGCCTGCCCCGCAAATGGCCCGGCGCATCGAGGAACGCATGCGCGAGATCGGCGTGGAGTTGTTCGAGAAAATTTTCTGCGGACGCGACGCGATGAGGCTGTGGGGGCGCTTGCAGGTGATCGGATTGGGCAACCTGCGCGTGGAAATCGTCAGCGGGGTGTGGGATGCGGCGGCGATCCCCTGGGAGTTGCTGCGCGACCCGGAGACGGATACGCCGCTGGCGCTGGAGGCGCTGGCCTTCGTGCGCGCGTCGGTCAACCCGTCGCGCTTTCCGAAGGCGCTCAACGCCGCGCCGGATAAGGTGCGCATCCTGTTGGTCATCTGCCGCCCCGGCGGCGAGGACGACGTGCCCTTCCGCTCGGTGGCCGGGAAACTGCTCAAGATTTTTCACCAGGCGGCCCGGGAGCGGTTCGAGTTAACCGTCCTGCGCCCGCCGACCTTCGCAGCGCTGGGGGACGTCTTGCGGCGGGCAAAAGCCGCAGGGCGGCCATTCCACATTGTTCATTTTGACGGGCACGGGGCCTACCTGCCGGTGAAGGACGCCAAAGTGGCCACCGGGGCGCTGCACCGGCGGATGGCGCTGGTGATGAGCGGCGTGGAAGGCGGCGCGCACAGCTACCTGCTGTTCGAGAACGCGAAGAATGAATACAATCTCGAACTGGTGGGCGGCGCGGCGCTGGGCAAGCTCTTGCATGAGACAGGCGCGCCGGTGCTGGTGTTGAACGCCTGTCGTTCGGCGCACGCCGACATCCAGCGCGAGCCGCCGGCCAGGGTCGAGACCCACGAGACGGTGCGCGCCTACGGTTCGCTGGCCCAGGAGGTGATGGACGCGGGCGTGGCGGGCGTGGTGGCGATGCGTTACAACGTACATGTGGCGACGGCGGCGCAGTTCGTGGCGGAGTTATACGGCGCGCTGGCCGACGGCGCGGCGCTGGGCGAGGCGGTCTCGCGCGGACGCAAGAACCTGGCCGAAGCCCCGCTGCGCGCGATTGCCTTCGAGCCGATCCCGCTGCAAGACTGGTCGGTGCCGGTGGTCTATGAGACCGCGCCGCTGTATCTATTCCCGAAAAGGGCGGACAAAGACGGCTCGGTTCTTCTTCCATCCTCATCCCTCGATCTTCACCCCTTCGACAAGCTCCCCTCTGATGAACTTCGCAGGGCAAGCCCTTCATCTTTCATCCTTCATCCTTCATCTTTCGATCTTCCCCCTTCCCCTGACGCCGGTTTCTTTGGGCGGGACGAAACCATCCTGGCAATTGACCGCGCCTTCGATCACGACTCCATCGTGCTGCTGCACGCCTATGCCGGGCAGGGCAAGACGGCTACAGCCGCCGAGTTTGCGCGCTGGTACGCGGCGACGGGCGGGCTGGGGGACGCCGCGCAGGGCGGCATGGTGTTATTCACCTCTTTCGAGCGGCGCACGCCGCTGGCGCGCGCGCTGGACGCCGTCGGGCAGGCTTTTGGCAAGGCGCTGGAGCGCAGCGGCGTGCAGTGGGGCGCGCTGGAAGACGAAGCGCGCGAGAAAATCGCGCTGCAAGTGCTGACGCAAATCCCGGTGCTGTGGGTCTGGGATAACGTCGAGCCGGTGGCGGGCTTCCCGGCGGGCAGCGACTCGCCCTGGAGCCGGGAGGAGCAGGATGAGTTGGTATTCTTCCTGCACCACGCCAAAGAGACCAAGGCCAAAATCCTGTTGACATCGCGGCGCGACGAGCGCGATTGGCTGGGCGGCCTGCCGGTGCGCGTGGCGCTGCCGCCCATGCCGATGCAGGAGCGCGTGCAACTGGCCTGCGCCCTGGCCCTCAAGCACAACCGCCGCATCACCAACGCGGAAGACTGGGAGCCGTTGCTGGCCTTCACGCAGGGCAACCCGCTGACCCTCACGGTGCTGGTGAGCCAGGCCTTGCACAATAAGATCAAACTGCGCTGGCAGATCGAAGCCTTTGTGGAGGGACTGCGCGCCGGTCGGGCCAAGTTCGACGACGAACCCAGCCAGGGCCGCTCGCGCTCGCTGGGCGCTTCGCTGGATTATGGTTTCAGGAATATGTTCAATGGCGACGAGCGCCGGGTGCTGGCGCTGCTGCATTTCTTCCAGGGGTTTGTGAATGTGGATGTTTTGCGCTGGATGCTTACCGCCAAAGATTGGGGCCTGGGCTACCCAGACTTTACCAATGAAACCGGCATGGCCCTGCTCGACCGCGCCGCCGAGATCGGCCTGATGACCGCGCACGGCGACGGTGCCTATTCCATCCACCCGGCGCTGCCGTGGTATTTCAAGGGATTGTTCGAGAAATATTACGAGGAGGGTGAACAGCCGGAGCACAGTCGCCTCGCCGCCACCCGCGCTTTCGTCGAAGCCCTGGGCACATTGGGGAACTACTATCACGATCAATATAACGACGGCAACCGCGAAGTAATCGCCACCCTGCGCGCCGAGGAGGCTAACCTGCTGTTTGCGCGCGCCCTGGCCCGCAAACACGGCTGGTGGGATGCGCTGATCGGTGCGATGCAGGGCTTGCATGTGTACTATGAACACATCGGGCGCAGGAGCGAGTGGAAACGGCTGGTGGACGAGATCGCGCCGGACTTCGTGGACACGGCAACGGGCGCGCCCTTGCCGGGGCGCGATGAGTGGTGGGACCTGGTTAATGACTATCGTATGTACTTGGCAGAGGAAAACCGCCAATGGGCGCAGGCCGAACAATTACAGCGCACACGCGTGGATTGGAACCGCCGCCAAGCAGAACCATCCCTTGCTCTGCCACCGCAGGGATGGGCAGGGAATCAGCGCAATGCTATCCGCTCATTGGCGGTTGCGCTACAGGAACTAGGCGAAATCCAACGCGAGATGGGCAGCGAGGAGTGCGTCAACGCCTATCAAGAATCTTTGGACTTGTCTGAAAAGATCGGTGAAACAACAGGCGCGGCAGTTTGCGCTTTTAATCTTGGGCAGGCCTATATAGGAGATGAAGTGCCTGCCTTGCGCAACTTGGACACAGCACAACACTGGTACGAGCGCAGCTTGGAATTGCACTCCGCAAGTGACCGACTGGGGCGTGGACGATGCCAAGGTATGTTAGGCTACGTCTATTATCAACGCTTTCATAATGCCCGAAAAATTGGTCAGCGGCAGGACATGCTGCTCGAATACCTGAACGCCGCGCTGAAAGATTATCTGCAAGCTTTAGCGCTACTCCCATCCGATGCAGTGAACGACCTAGTTGTAACGCATAATCAAATGGGCAATATTTATGCTGATGCTCATGACCCAGAGCGTGCTTTGGCACATTACAATGAGGCAATCCGATACGCAGAAATGTCCAACAATTTTTATGAGGCAGGCAGAACCCGTTATAACGTTGCGCTGGAATTGGCGCATTCCGGGCGGTTGGATGATGGGCTACTGTATGCGCAGGCGGCGCTGAGGAATTACCAGCAGTACGGCGATGCGACGCGCGCAGAGCAAGAGCAGACGGATGGGTTGATAGGGGAGATAAAGGATAAGATCGGAAAGATGAAAGCGGAAGGCGGAAAGATAAAGGATGAAAGATGAAGGATGAAGAAAGAAGGGCTTGCCCCAAGCATGGGCTAGAGGGGCTTTCGGGGTTTTGAAGCAGGCTCCTGGCAGATAAAAATCTCCTATATGGCAAAGTTTGGTTTGCTATATGGGAGATTTTCGTTTGCTATATAGCAAAATTTGGTTTGCTAGTAGCAAAGGACTCGTTTGCTATATAGGAAAAAAGTTTTTGCTATGTAGCAAATTTTCGAGCGGCGCGGGGGCAAGCCCTGGTTTTCAACCTGGTTGCCTGCAAGCGGGCGCAATCGCGCGGCCCCGGCAGTTCAAAGCGCGACGTAAGCCTCCCGGCTCCCGGCTTTCAGCAAAGCGTCTCATCACCCGAATTGGCTATTGGCTTAACACATCGCAGGGAATAAGATAGTGTCAGTCCGATTTAGGCAAAACCTGAGACCCTAAAGGTCTTTTCTGCAAAACAATGTCCTGAATTTGCAGGAAACCCATGTTCGGAAAGCGGTTTTGATTACAACGAAGACCTTTAGGGTCTTGGCCTGAGTAGTTCCAAGCCTGCAACCTTTCACCCACCCCAAGAA
>JBARBA010000064.1:0-5474 GCA_049792555.1 Anaerolineales bacterium | reverse complement strand
CGTTCTATTTCTTGGTGGCTGAGGAGTTACCATTATTTTCCTGTTAGAGCAAATCGGGTCTCAGACCCGCCCCTACTCCTCGTTTCCCACCATCTCAAGAAAAGCCGCAAAGGCCAACAACTCATCGCGCACCTGGGCGAAAAGCGTTTCCAACTCCTTCACCAGACGCCCAATCCGCTCCGGGTCGAACGAAAACGTGTACACGTTGCGCACCACGTGGCGAAAGCGCAAATACTCATCCAGGCGCTGGATCGAATCGGCGCTCAAGACCGGCGGCCGGGTCGTTGGCACGTCCAAGCCCATCTGTTTCAGCAATTCCCGGTGCCATTCAACGCTCGACGGCATCGTCCCGTCCACGATGGCGGCCACCATCCTGAATACCCGCTCGAAGCCCGAATAAGCATCCTCCAAATTCAGCGAGGCCGAATCGATGAACAGGTCCGAATCCTGCCAGTTGCCGCGCGCAGCGTTTACGGCGCGGTTGGCGCGGTTGATCAGGCGCTCAACATCGCCCAATTCATTACGGATGCGTCCCGCCAAAACAACGTAGCTCTCGATCATAAGTCCACCGCTTCCCGCTCTATCGCTTCCAACAGGGATAAGACGCACGTATCCACGTCCACCAGGTTGACGGCGACGGACGAGTCCAGGTCCATCACTGCGCCGATGGCGCGAAACGTTTGGTCAAAAGGAATGCCCCAGGCGGCAATGTCCACGTCCGACCACTGCGTAAAACGTGTCTCGTGCAGCAGCGATCCAAAAACAACCACGCGTTGGGCCTGGTACTGTTCGCGCAGCAGCTTCGCCGCTTGCCTGGCGAGCGTCCAGGCCTTGTCCATGCGCGCCTGGGCTGCCGAAACGCGCGCGTTTTGACGCTCGCGCGCGGTCTGACGATATTGCTCAAGTTGATCGGGGGATATGTTCATGCGTTAATTATACAACACCTGTCAACAGACAAAATATTAAAAACATGCGCGGCGGTGCTATAATTGCCGCACGTAGAAATTCAGGAGCATAACGGATGACAGACAACCTGTAAAAAACCATGTAACCTTTCCGGGTACGACCCGCTTATTGTATTTAAGCCGAGGGCGTTTGCCCTCGGTTTTCGTTTTCCCCTAACGGGGCCCCTCGCGGGGAAACTACAGGTGAACTTATGCTTACTGCCCATCACATCATCAAATCTTACGGCATCCACACCGTACTGCAAGACATCTCCTTCAGCGTCAGCGCCGGGGAGCGCGTCGGGCTGATCGGCCCCAACGGCTGCGGCAAGACCACGCTCATGCGCATTTTGGCCGCTCTCGAAACGCCGGATAAGGGGACGGTGTCTCATACCCATCCCGCGCTGCGGATTGGATACCTGGCCCAGGGCATGGACTTTGCCCCCGGGCAGACAATCGAATCGACCCTTAGCCTGCATCCTGTTTCGACAGACAGGCTCGAAGCTGAAATTGCCTCCCTGGCTGAATCCCTCTCCCAAACCCCCGGCGACTCTGCCCTGCAAGCCCGCTACGACGCCGCCCTCGCCCAACTCTCCGGGCAAGCTCGGCCCCCAACCACCATCCTCGCCCCGCTCGGCCTGGCCGGATTCCCGCCCGAAACCCCCGTCGCCACCCTGAGCGGCGGACAAAAGACGCGCCTGATGCTGGCGCGCGTGCTGCTCGATGACCCCAACCTGCTGCTGCTCGACGAACCCACCAACCACCTCGACATCGCCATGCTCGAATGGCTCGAAGACTGGCTCAATCGTTTTACAGGCGCAGCGCTCATCGTCTCGCACGACCGCGCCTTCCTCGACCATACCGTCTCTGCCATCCTCGAACTCGACCCGGCCACGCAGGGCCTGAAAGCCTATCCCGGCAATTACAACGATTACATCGAACAAAAGCTGACCGAACAAGAGAACCAGGCCCAGGCCTACAGCGACCAGCAGGCCCAGGTCGCCCAATTACGCGCGGCGGCGGCGCACATCCGCGGGCTGACGAAGATGCGCAAAGGCGGCAAAGCCGACCCAAAAAATACCGATGGCTTCTCGGTGGGCTTCTTTGGCAACCGCGCCACCAAAAACACCGCCGGGCGCGCCAAACACATCGAAGCGCGCATCGAAAAAATCCTGAGCGAGGAACGCGTCGAAAAGCCGCGCCCCTCCTGGCAGCTCAAACTCGATTTCGCCGCTCCCGCCCACCAATCGAAAGACGTGCTGCTGGCCGAGAACCTGTCTGTGGGCTACCCCGGCTGCCCGGCGCTGCTCAGCGGCCTCAACCTTGAAATCCACGCCGGGCAGCGCATCGCCGTCACCGGGCCGAACGGCGCGGGCAAAACCACGCTCGCGCGCACCATCGCCGGCAGGCTCGAACCGCTGGCAGGCAGCCTGAAACGCGGCACCAGCGTCCGCTTTGGCTACATGGCCCAGGAGCAGGAACTGCTCGACCCGGCCCTCAGCCCGCTCCAGACCATTCAGCGCGTTGCGCCGTTCAACGAGACCGAAGTGCGGCGCTTTTTGCACTTCTTCCTGTTCGGCGGCGACGACCCGCTGCGCCCCAGCGGCGAAATGTCTTACGGCGAGCGCGCCCGCCTCGAACTGGCGCTGCTCGTGGCCCAGGGCTGCACCTTCCTGCTGCTCGACGAACCGATCAACCACCTCGACATCCCTTCGCGGGCGCGCTTCGAGCAGGCTTTGGCGAGTTTCGAAGGCACCGTGCTGGCCGTCGTCCATGACCGTTATTTCATCGAACGCTTCGCCAGCGATCTGTGGCTGGTGGAAGATGGGCATATCCACAGCGAAAAGCCTTAAAAGAGAACGCGGATGAACGCAGATGCGGCGGGTAAGGGCGGATAAAAAATTAAAAAATCCGCGAGAACCCGCAACATCCGCCGAATCCGCGTTCTCTTTTTGCAATGTGAAGTAGAATCCATCCCATGAAACGTATTCCCTAAAACCTTAAAGAGAACGCGGATGTGCGCAGGTGCGGCGGATATTCGCGGATAAACCAAAAAAGAATCGTATCATCTCAGTATTTTGGGGGAATTGTTGTTATATAGTGGTTTCGACACCTGCACTCCCGAAGGACACCGGGACAGGTGTGCGTTCGGTGCAGTGTACGGCGGCGGGATAGCACCGCCGCCTACTCAACCACCGATGATTGAGAAGTTAAAAAGCTCTTGGTTTTTCCGCTAATCCCGGAAGAGCCAGAAAGAGCTTCGCGCAAAACGAATCAAAAAAAGACGTGTTGTATCAGTCGGGGACGGGAAAACCGCCCCCGATTTTTATTTGCCATTCTCTGCCGTACGTTGATACTCGATGGCTGAAAATAGAACGCGGACGAGCGCCCGTCAGGGTATAAACCTAAAAGAATCCGCGTTCTCTTTTTATGTACTGTAGAGAAATTCGCCAAAGGAGAACTTTACCGATGAATACCCTTGCCCCAACCCTGTCCACCCGCGCCCTGCCGGCCGTCAAACCGGCCGCGCGCGACCTGTTGCTGGTCGTCTTCGGCAGCCTGTTCGTGGCCGCCTTTGCCCAGATCGTCATCCCCCTGCCCTTCACCCCCGTCCCGCTGACCGGGCAGACCTTCGCCGTGCTGCTGGTGGGCGCGGCGCTCGGTTCCAGGCGCGGCGCGGCCAGCCTGGGGTTGTACATGCTCGCAGGCGCGCTCGGCCTGCCCTTTTTCGCCGCAGGCAAGAGCGGACTGGCCTATATCGCCGGCCCCACCCTCGGCTACCTGGTCGGCTTTGTGCTGGCGGCCTGGGTCGTCGGCCTGCTGGCAGAGCGCGGCCTGGAACGCTCGATCCGCACGTCCATCCTGCCCTTCCTGGCCGGGACCGTCATCATCTATATCTGCGGCGCGGGCTGGCTGGCCGTGCTGTTTGGCGCGCAAAAAGCCCTCGCGCTGGGCGTGCTGCCCTTCCTGGTGGGCGACGCCATCAAACTCGTCCTGGCAGGCATTGCCCTGCCCGCGGCGTGGAAGTTGGTGAAATAACCCCGCCGCAGACAGCAAAAAATGCCTCAATGAAAAATCACTTGACGCTGGATACTGCGCGTGGTAAACTAATCGCCGCTCTACAACCGGTCCCGTGGTGTAGCGGCTAACATGCGGCCCTGTCAAGGCCGAGATCGCGGGTTCGAACCCCGTCGGGGCCGCCAATGTAAACTTTTGGCCTTAGTGACTTAAAAAGATCACGCATATGTCTGGTGGACAAATGTAAAGGTGCTGAAGGTTTACTTGTACTGTGAAGTCGTCCCTGTTACAGCAGGGGCGATTTCGCTTTTAACTTACATCCTTTGCGCTTAAAAGTCAAGCAAGCTTTTCGCCGAATTAGACTTTTAACGCATAGCCTCCACGCATGTCGTGGACAAGCAAAGGATTGTTTTCGAAGAAATGGGCAAATTCATGCCTGGGCATCACGCGCGTTATCCTGGCTTGTTGCATATCGGTTTCTACCCATTCGAACATTAGCCGACAAATGTCCCGTTTTTGTTTTTCATTTGCCAGGGGCCAGACTTGCAGAAATGACTCAAGCGCTTGCCCTGTTTCGATAAGTTTGGTGGGTTCCGGTAATGCCATGCCATCAAGAAGTTGGGTGAGTTCATCACGTTTGGACTGGTAATCTGGTCGTTCAATCAAACCATCCATATACAGATCTCCCAGACGTTTGAGCTTTTGGGTGGTCTCCCGGCGAGTTTCTTCCAGGCGCTCTTGGTCTGATTCTGATTTCAAGGCATCCCGGATTTCCTGTTGCCAGTCGGGAGGCAGCTTGAAGGCGATGATGACATTGCCAACTTCCTGCTCGATCATATCGGCTCTGAAGGCAGTGCGGGCGTCAGGGCACTCCAGGCCGCGGCGATTCGATACTTCGCGGTAGTAGCGATGAAGCGGGCTGCTCTCAGCACGCAAGTTGCGTCCACAAGATGCGCAGCGGATCAACCCATTGAGCAGGTAAACATGTTTGAGTTTGCTTGTGACCGTGCGCGACTGGATCGCGTGCGTTTTGCGGATGACTTGGACCTGGTTGAACAATTCTTTGGAAATGAGCGCTTCGTGGTTGCCCTGGTAAAGAGTATCAAGGTATTTGACAGCGCCATAATAAAAATCAAGCACGAGCATGGCGCGAACACTTTCCTTGCTCCAAAAGTGGTTGCTACGAGTTCGCACATTCCTGATGTTGAACATATCGGCGATTTTGATGTCGGTATAATTGCCGCTGGCGTATTTTTCAAAGGCTTCTTTGACCAGATTGGCTTCTTCCGGGATGATTTCGAATGTCCCATCGTTGCGCTTTTGGTAGCCGAAGGGCGGGCGATTGTTCTGTTTGCCGATCAGCACCAGGCTGGATTTACCCTTCTTGGTCTCGCGTGACAGGTTCTTGATGTACCAATCGGCGAAACATGCCAGGAAGTTAAAGTGCATCCTGCCTTCGGGGGTGGAGAAATCGAACTGATCATCGGCAAAACACAGGAAGACTTTATGGTC
>JBARBA010000063.1:0-6752 GCA_049792555.1 Anaerolineales bacterium | reverse complement strand
GCATAACATCGCCAACGGCGCTGCGCCGCTGTGGAACGTCTTCAAAGTCACGGCCTTTGCCATTGTGGGGTTAACGGCCTACCTGCTGGCGCTGACTTTCTGGCTGCATTGATCGCTCAAATTGGAGATTAAGAAATGAGATTTAGCCAACGCAAAGGCTATCAACCTGTATCGCAAATAATTCAGGTCGATAGTATGTCTTCTGATCTTAGAAATTCAATTTGGAATGTTTTAGATGCTAATATATGGGATCAATATAGATTTCATGATCGCGTTGTAACTAGCAGCCAGAAAATTTTGATGAGAAGTATTTTTCAGAATTATTTTAAGGGACGTGCAGATATTGCAGCAGCAAAACCGTCAGTTGCTTTTTCTGGGTTGAGCAAATATTTTTTTGAATGTGATTGGTATCAAGTTTACGACTTCTTGGAATTCGTTATAAAAGATCTTGAATACAGTCATTTATCAGAAACAATCAACTTAGTGTTGGAAAGAGAACTTGCGGGTTATCGAATTATTGATGGCATTGTGTGTGATGTCACTGATCCGCAACAAATCGAATCTTTACAAAAAACATTAAACGACAGTAATTTCCCTGGGGTACAGGCACATTTGCGTACAGCTCTTGAGCTTATGAGTAATAAAGAAAACCCTGATTATCGGAACTCTATAAAAGAATCAATTTCGGCTGTAGAAAGCCTTGCAAAAACTATCTCTGGAAAGCCAAAAGCAACTTTAGGAGATGGACTGAAAGTTATCGAAAAATCAGGTCAACTCCATCCATCATTGCGTGAAGCTTTTTCAAAGCTTTACGGATATACAAACGATGCAGATGGAATCAGGCATGCCATGCTTGATGAACCTAATTTAACAGCTGCAGATGCCAAATATTTCTTATTGTCTTGTGCATCATTTATTAATTATCTAAAATCAAAAATCTAGAATTACCCTGTTTTCTGTTTGTCCAATTTCCTTATCAGCCCCAACAGTCCGGCCGACACAATCACCAGCATGACCGACAGCGCAATGGCCACCCCCAGGCTGCGCTCCAGCCCCAGGTAAATCGCCAGCGGCATGGTCTGCGTGATCCCTTCGAGATTCCCCGCAAATAAAATCGTTGCCCCAAATTCGCCCAGCGCGCGCGCCCAGGCCAGGATTGCGCCGCTGACCAGCGCGCGTCCGGTCAGCGGCAGCATCACCTCGCGGAACATCTGCCATTGCGTGGCCCCTTCCACGTAGGCGGCTTCTTCCAACTGCGGGTCGACCTCCGCGAAGCCGATGCGCGCCGCGCGCACGTACAGCGGCGCTGAAACAAAGGTTTGCGCCAGTACCACTGCCGCCGTAGTGAAGGGCAGGCTGATACCGAGCATCGCCAGCCAGCCGCCGAAAACCCCCTGTCGGCCAAAAGCAATCAACAGGGCCAGCCCGGCCACCGAAGGCGGCAGCACAATCGGCAGGTCGATCAACAACTCGACGGCGGCTTTTCCGCGGAATTCCCAGCGCGCCAGCATGTACGCCAGCGGCGTCCCGGCCAGCAGTGAGATGCTCACGCTCAGGCTGCTGGTTGCCAGGCTGAGTTTCAGCGCCGCCAGCGCCGAATCGGACAGGGCGTAAGCCAAAAAATCCTGCCCGAAGGCGCGCAGCAGCAATGCCAACAAGGGCAGGCCCAGTAACGCGATCAGGAATAGGCCGGGAATAACAAACAGCCAGTCTGACTGGCTGTTTGTTGTCATCTTGCGATGGGTGGATGAACGGCGCAGGCGCATCTTGCTATTTTATACCCTACGGGCACTACACCCTACGGGCACTTTACCCTACGGGCACTTTACCCTACGGGCACTACACCCTACGGGTGCTGTGCCGGGAGAAAGCCCCATTTTTGCAAAATAGCCTGCCCTTGCGGCGAAAGCACGTAAGCGATAAATGCCTGCGCCAGGTCGGCGTTCGGGGACTGGCTCAGTGCGGCGATGGGATATTGGGCGATGACGTTGTCTTCCGCCGGGATGTCGATCTTTTGCAACTCCGGCGCGGCGACCGAGTCGGATACGTAAACGATGCCCGCGTCTGCTTCGCCAAGCTGGACTTTGGCGACCACCTGCTTGACGTCGTTTTCATAGGAGACGACGTTTGCCAGCAACTTGTCCTTGAAACCGGTTCCCAGGGCTTTATCCAGCTTGTCGAGCGCCTGGAGCGCGTAGTTGCCGGCCGGCACTTCTTTGGCAGCCAGGACGAGCTTCAATCCGGGTTTTGACAGGTCGGCGAGCGCCCTCAGTCCGGCGGGGTTTTTGGCAGGCATGATGACCACAAGCCGGTTGGTCAGGAATATTTTTGCGCTATTCGCGTCGACCAGGCGCTGCGCTGAGTTTATCGAAGCGTTGTCGGCAACAAGCGCGTCCATTTCTTTGGCGTTGGCGGAGGCGAATACATCGGCTTGCGCGCCCTGCTCGATCTGGGTGCGCAGGGTCTGCGAGCCGCCGAAATTGAATTTGACCGTCACACCCGGGTTGGCCGCTTCGAAGCTTTTGCCGATTTCATTGAAGGCATCGGTCAGCGAGGCGGCGGCAAAAACGGTCAGGGTCTTTGGCGCGGGTGCGACAACGCCGCAGGCGCTCATCAACAGGGCGATAACCAACAAAGGTGCAACAAACAGGCTATAAATTTTACGCATCTTTTCCTCCGGGAATAGGAAATGCTCGTGCATAGAGGATGTAAGCACTTAATTTTATCACCCGCCATCGGCAGGCGTGGGCCGCAGCAATTCTCAATGTGGACAAGTTGATCCGCAGATTTCGCCGATTAGCGCAGATAAACCCCCAAAAATCTGCGAAAATCTGCGCCATCTGTGGATAAAGGGTTTCACATTGAGAATTGCTGTGTGGGCCGCCTGAACGGCGGAGCAGGTTGAGGGGCAAACCCTGATTCTTGCAGGGGTGTTGCGGGTTGGGGTAAAATTGACCCGGCGGCGTCAGGCAATAATTGTGACGCAAACCTTTCAAACCGTAATGATTTCAAAGCGATTCGCGCGCACTTTCAAGATATGATAGGATCATCTCCATCACCGGTGGTTGAGCGATGCACTGAGCTTGTCGAAGTGTAGGCGGCGGTGCTATCCCGCCGCCGTACCGAAACCACCTTCTGACAACAATTTCCCGGAATATTGAAATGATACATATGATAGGATGTAAGATGAATTCCCCTTTTGGAGAAATGCCATGCTAAATGCACTTGTGATTGACGATGCCCGCATGACAGCCGATTCTCTCGTGCGCGTCTTGAAGGCCTTGAACATTCAGGGGCGCGCCGCGTATGGGCCAGGGCCGGGGCTGGCGATCCTGAAGATCGAGACGCCGAATGTCGTCTTTTTGGACATCAACATGCCCGGCTTGAGCGGGTTTGAAATCCTGAGTTTTATGAGCCGCGAGCCGCATTTGGTAGCCGTGCCGGTGTTTGTCGTTACCTCGGACGACCAGCCAGAAACCATTCAACGTGCCCTCTCCGGCGGCGCGCGGGCGGTGCTGATCAAGCCGGTCACGGTGGATATGCTCGAAGCAGCTTTGCAAAAGGAAAAGATCATTTGAGCATTCGGCGAACATAAAATCTCCGGCTGGCTTCCTGCCGGAGATTTTTGGTTCTTGCATACGCAGAGTACAATATTGTAAGCAGAAACTGTTGTCAATTCAGACGCCCGGCGCTGGATTGAATGGAACGTGGATTATAATCATTCCGATCACCTCACTCACTTGCGAAGGAAGAAAATATGCCCATTTCGGCAGGAATTTCGGCTCCTGACTTTATCTCATCCGATGAGAACGGGACGCAGCAACGCCTCTCGGATTATCGCGGCCAGCCGCTGATCCTTTATTTTTACCCAAAAGACGATACGCCCGGTTGCACGCTCGAAGCCTGCAACTTCCGCGACGACTATTCGGCTTATATCGAAGCCGGTGTGACCATCCTGGGCGTCTGCCCGGGTTCCGCAAAGTCGCATTTGAAATTCAAGGAGAAATATCAATTGCCTTTTCCGCTGCTTGTGGATGAGGATCACGCCATTTGCGAGGCTTATGGCGTGTGGGGCGAAAAACAATTTGCGGGCCGCCGTTACATGGGCGTGCTGCGCACCACCTTTTTAATTGACCCAAACGGCAATATCCAAAAGATTTTCGAAAACGTGAAACCTGCCGGGCACAGCGCCGAAGTGCTGGCAGCCGTCAGGGCATGAGCGGGAGCGATCATGGATGATAGGGAGCTTGCGCGCGCACGTTGGGTAACTTTTGCCGCCCTGCTGGTTTGTTCCAGCTCCTATGCTTATTTCTCGTTCGGGCGGAATGTGTGGGTCTCCGGCGCGGTTGGGCTGGTTACGTCCGTTTTGCTGACCGCCGTGCTGGCGCTTTGGCTGCGCCTGACTTTGCGCGGCAAAGCCCAGGGCGGTGAGCGCTTTGACGAGACGCGCCGCAAGCTGGACGAAGCCCGCCAGCAAGTGCATACCGTCCTTGACCTGCAGCGCCAATTCCTCGGAGCTTATTCGGAGAAGGAAATCCTCGAAGCGTTGCTGGCTTCAGGGTCGCTGATGTTGCGCGCTGTGGGAGTCTCATTCATCCCGTACGACGAGTGGGGCCAGTCGCTCCCGCCGCTTTTCCAGGGCAAGGTGCCCGAAGTGGCTTTACAGTCGTGGGCCTCGCGCCGGGGTTACCCGAAAACGCGCCAGGCCTGCAAAAATTGCCAATCCATGCACGGCGGGCCGGGGTGCATCCTGATCCCGATCGATGTGCAGACGCCCTCCGATGTGTATTGTTTCCCGCTTTATAGCGGCGGGCGCGAAGTGGGCGTGCTTAACTTCTTTTTCGACAGCGGGGACGAACTGGACGCCGATGCGCGCGCGTTTGTCGCCGAAACGGCGTTGGCCGCCGGGCAAGCCCTGCAAACCCTGCGCGCCCGCGACCAGGAGATTGCCGCGCTGCGCTATCTCCAGACGGCGGCTGCGCCCAAATCGGAACTCCCCGATTTATTAAAAAGCCTGCTCAAAAACGTGCATAAAGCGCTGGACGTGGATTTTGCCCTGCTCTATCTCCCCAAGGGATTGCCGGGGGAAGTGAATTCCCCCGCCCCGCTGGTGTTGACCGAACAACCGGCTGAAAGCGCCGTCCCCGACCCGGCCTTTTTGGAGGGCATCTGGAAGAGTGTCCTGGGTTCGGGGCAGAGCCTCTCGCTTGAGAACGTGGCCCTCGACAAGCGCGAAGTGTGGAAGGCGCTGCTGGCCGTGCCGCTCACTTGGCGGGCCGAAAGCCCGGTGGGGGTGCTGGTGCTCGGTTCGTGTTCGAACCAGGCTTTTGCCCAGCGCCAGGCCTTGCTTGAGACGCTGGCCAGCCAGGCGGCGCTCCTGATCCAGAATGCCAGCCTGATGGCGCAGGTCGAATACCAGGCTGTGGTCGATGAGCGCACGCGCCTGGCGCGCGAAATCCACGACGGTTTGGCGCAGACGTTGGCTTTTCTCAAGATGCAGGCCACGCAAATGCAGACTTTTCTCGCCAACGGCGAGCTTGACCGCTTGACGAGCACGCTCCAGTTGAACTACCGCACGCTTTCAGACGCTTATCTCGACACCCGCCAGGCCATTGACAACCTGCGGCGCATGCCGTCTGCCAGCCTGCAAGACTCGATCCGCGACGTGGTCGATGATTTCGAGGAGAGCGCCGGTCTCAAAGTGGATTTATCCAAATTCAAGTTGAAGATTGTCTACCCTCCGGCGGTGCAGGCGCAATTGCTCCGCATCGTGCAGGAGGCCTTGAACAACGTGCGCAAGCACGCCAAAGCCGGGGCGGTGGAAATCGTCGGGCGGCTGAACGGCGACCAGGTTTTGATCCAGGTGTGCGATGACGGCCTGGGCTTTTCGCCAGAATTGGTGGACGCCAGCCTGCATTACGGGCTGCGCGGGATGCAGGAGCGCGCCGAAATGATCGGCGCAGATTTCCAGATCACCAGCCAGCCTGGGTGCGGCACAAACGTGTCGCTGCGGCTGCTTGCGCCAGTGAAGGAGGTTGTATGAGTCAGATCGATCTGGTTGTGGTGGACGACCATTCGCTTTTTCGGCACGGGCTGATCGGCCTGTTGAATGAGATGCCCGATTTCAGGGTGGTGGGCGAGGCCGCCAACGGGCGCGAAGCGCTGCGGGTGCTTGAAAAGGTCAAGCCGCACATCGTGCTAATGGATATCAATATGCCGGTGATGAACGGCATCGAGACGTTGACCGAGATCCGCAGAATGAACCCTGCCCCGAAGGTGTTGATGTTGACGATTTCGCAGAACGACGACGACCTGATCGGGGCGATTGTGGCGGGCGCGAACGGCTACGTGCTCAAGAATACCGAGCCGCAGGCCTTGCGTAACACGATTTTGCAGGTGGTGGCCGGTAATTCGGTGCTCGCGCCCGAAGTGACGGCCCGGGTGCTCCAGGCGGTGCGCCGCCCGCAGGTGGACCGCAGCCGTGGCCTGCTCAGCGACCGCGAGGTGGAGGTGCTGGGCTGCCTGGCGCGCGGCCAGACGACGTCCCAGATCGCCGCCGTCCTGTTCATTTCTGAAAACACGGTCAAGACGCACATCCGTCACATCCTCGAAAAGATGGAAGTGAGCAACCGCGCCGAGGCGGTGGCGCGGGCGGTGCAGATGGATTTGATTTGATGATTTGATGATCGGACGGTAGACGGCAGACCTCCGGGTTTTTAGAAAACCCGGAGGTCTGCTGTGAAAGCAAACCG
>JBARBA010000062.1:0-3697 GCA_049792555.1 Anaerolineales bacterium | reverse complement strand
GTTTTTGATGAGCACACCCATATTCTTATTGTAGCGCGAATATGGAACCGGCATTTTCACAATAAGGTTGAAAGAACTGATTTTATCGATACAGCCAGACCCTCAGCATCGAAAACAATCGGTCGGCGTCCACCGGCTTGGAAAGGTAATCGTTCGCTCCCGCGGCGACGCACTTTTCCTGATCGCCCTTCATGGCTTTGGCGGTCAACGCCAGGATGGGCATGTTCCTGAACCTGGGCTGGGCGCGCACCCGTTGCATGGTCTCATAGCCGTCCATGCCCGGCATCATGATGTCCATCAGCACCAGGTCAATATCCGCGATGGTATCCAGCACCTCCAGCGCCTTCTCGCCGCTGCGGGCAATCGTCGTCCGCAGGTTCTTGTCGTTGAGCAGGCTCGAAAGCGCAAATGCGTTGCGCACGTTATCGTCCACCACCAACACATGCTTGCCGCTGAAGACCGCGTCGCGGTCGTGCAGGCGATGGATGGTATCCTGCTTTTCGGCAGGCATATCGGCCACCACACGGTGCAGGAAGAGCGCGGTCTCGTCCAGCAAGCGCTCCGGCGACTTGACGCCCTTGATGATGACACTGCTGGCATACTTGAGCAATTCTTCGTTCTCTTCTTCGCTCAAGGCCTGGCCGGTATACACGATCACCGGACATTTCGAGACGGTTTCATCCTGGTTGATTTTGTTCAGCAGTTCAAAACCGGTCATATCAGGCAGAGTCAGGTCGAGGATCATGCAGTCGAAATGTGTTGTGCGCAGCAAGGCCAACGCCTCGTCGCCGCGCGCCGCCTCGCTGATTTTCACGTCGCTGCCGCCCAGCAGTTGGCCCACGCTATGGCGCAGCACGTTGTCATCTTCCACAATCAACAGGGATTTGATGTCGCGCGACAGGAATTCTCCGATGCTTGAAAAGACGCCGTCGAGTTGTTCCTGGCTGACCGGTTTGCTCAAGAAGCCCATTGCGCCGCGCTTGTAAGCATCCATTGTCTGGCTGGAGGCGGAAAGAATATGCACAGGAATGTGCCGCAGGGCGGCATCGCTCTTGAGCGCGTCAAGCACGTCCCAGCCGCTTATACCCGGCAGGTTCAGGTCCAGCAGGATCGCATCGGGGCGATAGATGTTGACCGCTCTTAACCCGCTTTCGCCATCGCCCGCCAATAAACATTTGAAGTCTTTCTTGTGGGCGTACTCGCACAACAATTTCGCAAATGTGGGGTCGTCTTCAATGACCAGCAAGACCTTGTCGCCTTTTTGGATCTGATTGCGATCATCGTCGATGGACGGCGCGGGCCTGACAGGGGTGGAGATGTCTGCAATAACGGAAATCTTCGCGGGGGGAGCAGAAGGCTTCTCAGCCAGTGTAGCCATTATAGGAACGGGAGCAGTCGCCGGGGCGGGAGCATCCTGCCCTTCTGCATGTTGGAGCGGCAAGTAGAGCGTGAATACGCTGCCTTTGCCGGGTTCACTTTGCAGCTCGATCCGTCCGCCCAGTTTCGCAGCCATCTCGCGCGAAATGGTCAACCCCAGCCCGGTGCCGCCATATTTGCGACTGGTGGAGCCATCCGCCTGCTGGAAGGCTTCGAAGACGCGCTGCTGCTGTTCGGGCGTCATGCCGATGCCGCTGTCGCACACGCGAATGGCGACCATTTCGCCTGCCGTTTCAATATTGAGCTGCACTGAACCCGTGTCGGTGAACTTGAAGGCATTGGACAACAGGTTTTTGACCACCTGCTCCACGCGCTGCTGGTCGGTGGTGATGTTTTCGGGCAGCCCGGCGGCCAGGTTAAGCTCAAATTGCAGGCTTTTCTGCTCGGCCACATGCTGGAATTGCGTATGCATGTTTTTGACAAGGTTTTTGAGCGGCATGGGCGCGAAATTGAAGGCCATGCGCCCGGCTTCCACTTTGGAAAGGTCGAGGATGTCGTTGATCAGTTGCAGCAGGTCGGAACCGCTGTCATAAATGATGCGCGCTGATTCCAACTGACCGGGTGTCAGGTTGCCGCTCTCGTTTTTGGACAACATGCCCGCCAGGATTAACAGACTGTTGAGCGGCGTGCGCAGTTCGTGGCTCATGTTGGCGAGAAATTCGGATTTGTACTTGCTGGTGGTTGCCAGTTCTGCGGCTTTGCGTTCGAGTTCCTGTTGGGCTTCGCGCATGGCCCGGTTTTGTTGGTCGAGGGCGATCTGCTGGTTTTGCAGGATGTGGGTCTTCTCTTCAAGGTCCGCGTTGGCGGCTTCGAGGGCAACCTGGTTGGCCTTGAGACGATTTTCGGAGGCGCGCAGACTCTCCGTTTGGGTTTCAAGTTCTTCGTTGGTGGCGCGCAACTCTTCTTCCTGGGTTTGCAGTTCTTCGGCCTGTTTGCGGGTCTGGGCGAGTAGTTCGTTGACTTTATGACGAGCCTGGGCTGTCATGAAGGCGATCGCCACCGTTTCCAGGGCATTGTTGATAAATTCAGCGTGGGCTGGGGGCAACTCTGCGAGCAGGCCAAGTTCCATCACGCCGACGTTCTGGTTTTCGTAGGTAAATGGAGCAATGACAAAGTGAGTAGGTAAGATTTGCGCTGCAATCATTGGCAATGACTTTAGGCTTTGAGCCGGCGTCTGGATCGTGATCGTGCGCTGTTCAAGCGCTGCCTGACCGACCAAATCCTCGCCTAATTGCAATTCTGTGATCAGGCCTTTGTGGTTGATGGCGTACGTTCCGGCAAGTTGTAGTTTATTGTCATCCCGCACATACAGCGTGCCGGAACGGGCCTGGACATACTGGCATATTTGTTGAAGGACGTTGGCGGCCAATGTTTTAATATCCTGCTCGCCGCGCATGCGGGTGTTCAACAAGGCTACCCCATTCGTCTGCCACATTTGCGCCGCCAAACTGCGGTTGGCCTCTTCCGCCGCCAGACGGGCGTTTTCGGCCTCTTGCTTGGCAATATCGGCGGCTTCTTTGGCCTTGTTGAGTTCCATGGCGCGCTGCTGGATTTGCTCGTATAAACGCGCTTTTTCGATGCCGTTGGCCAGTTGGTCGGCCAGGGTTTGCAGGATGGTGATGTCTTCTGGCGTAAAGGTGGACTCTTGTGTGCTTTGCGCCGTCATGGCCCCGATAACCTGTCCCTGGGAGACAAGCGGCAGCGCCAGTTCGGAGCGCGTATCCGGCAGCAATGGGTTGTTGAAACGCACAGCTTCCTTGCCCGCGTCCTGGGCAATGCGCGCTTCTTTGTGGGTGACGCACCAGCCGATCATCGAGTCGCCATTGACTTCGAGTTTGTGAGCGCTTGCCAGCATCTGGCGACCGGCTTCGCCGGTGCCCGCCTCCAAAACGGCGAAGCGGCGCTGCTCGTCGAGCAGGAACAGGCCCACATAGTACAGGTCGAAACGATCACGCACCAGGTTCACAGCCTTGTGGATCAATTCATCTGCATCCAACACACTGCTGACGGCGCGGGAAACCTCGGCGGCGGCCTGAAGCTGGATGGCCTGCCTGGCCAGAGTTTCGGTGCGCTCTTCCACGCGCTGTTCGAGGTTTGTGGTAAGGTCCTGTAATTCATTGTTGGCTCGGAGCATATCTCGTGTGCTTCGCTCCACCTCGTCAAACGAGCGCGCCAGCGTGTTTGAAGCTACAGTGAGCAAGGTTCCCTCTAATGCAAGAACGACCAGTGTGTAGAATATGTCGGTGAAAAGTACTTTGAC
>JBARBA010000061.1:0-10393 GCA_049792555.1 Anaerolineales bacterium | reverse complement strand
TTCATTCAGGGAGACTGGCTTTTTATAGTTCTCCAGAAAAGTCTTTTCCACAGATTTCGCAGATTGTCGCAGATAAACCTTAAAAAATCTGCGTAAATCGGCGAAATCTGTGGATCAGATTGGAAAGAATTTTTCTTGATGCCTATATGACTCCACTGCAAAAGACCATCGAACCGCCAAGCACGCAAAGTACGCTAAGAAAAACAAAAACCTGAAATATTTTCTTGAGCTAATTCGTGCGAAAGTTTAATATTCTTTAAAGTTTTTTGCACTTCCTTCGCGTTCTTGGCGCGCTTCGCGGTTCGCAAAGGTTTTTGCAGTAGAGTCCTATATATTCAGCAAAAGTATGGCTTCTACCCCAGCCCAAACTGCATCGGGTGGATCAGCGCAGTGCCGTTATAGGCAATCTCTGATAACGCCCGGTAAATCTCTTCCTTCGTTTCCGCATCACCCCCGTAGAATTGTTGGTAAAGTTGGCCCAACACCCCTTCGGTCGGCGTATAACGCAGGTAATTCAGGGCGGCGCTGCGCACTTCCAGCTTTTCGTCTTTAAAAGCCAGCAGGAAAACATCCGTCGCGGGCACGCCCGGCGTAATGCCCTGGCCGTGCTTCCCGGCAAACTCGATCAACCAGGGCGTCTCTGACGGCGTAGTCAAACGGCGCTGGACGTGCGGGTTGGGCCTCTCGCGCGCCTCCATGATTTCAACAGCCGCGCTGCGCACCGCCCACTGTTCGTCGTCCACCTGGGCGCGATCCAGCAATTCCACCGTCCAGGGTTCGTTCACGCGCGCCAGGCCGTAGATCGCTGCGCGGCGCACAAGGATATCCTGGCTGGTCATGCCTTCGCGCAGGGCGTCATGTCCCTCGCCGGGATAGTTGGCCAGGGCTTCGGCAGCGGCGATGCGCAACTGTTCGTCGCCATGCAGCAGGGCCGTGCCAATCAGTTCGAGCGCCTGCGGAGTGCCAATATGCACCAGCGCCAGACAGGCCGCCTGGCGCGCCGGGCCGTTCGAGTGGCTGATGACCGTCGCCAGCGCTTCGACGGATTTAGCGTCTGCCAGCGCGCCCGCGCCGAGAGCGCCCAAGCGCTGCAATTCGCTGAAAGGCACCTGCATCAATTGGCGAAAGAGCACGGCAATGTTCGGGTCGCCGCTCAACGCAAAGGCGGCCATCACCTGCCCGCGCAGGCCAATCGGCTGGTCTTCGCCTTGCAAAATCCCCGCCAGGTTCGACATCAAAGCCGCGCGCCAGGGCGCATTGCGCGGCGCTTCGCGCAAAAGGCGCGCAGCGCTCAAGCTGGGCCGGTGCAGCATGGGATCGTCCATCGCCAGCAGGCCGTTCACCAGGGCGCTGGCATCGCCAAAAGCGGCGACATACCGCATGGCCGTGACCTGTCCGCTCCAGGCCGGCTGGCCGAGCAACGTCTCGGCAACGCCCGGGCCGCGCAGACCTTTCCCGGCCAGGAAACCCATAAAGATCGGATGCGCAAAGCGCAGGCGGTTGTCCGCGTGGGCAGACAGGATGCCGTTGGCAGTCAATTGTCCGATTAAACCGGAACGGGCGCTTGTGGCCGCCGGAGCCTTGCCCTTTTTCTGGTCTTTTTTCGCGCCTTTGGCCGGTTCCGGGGCGATCACCCCGGCAGCGCCGTCCGTTTCGAGCGACGCGGCCCCGCCCTCGACCATCTCCTCAGGGGTGGGTTCCGCCGGTTCGAACGACTTCGTCCACTCCCGCGCGCTCCTGGCGTCGAAAATGGACACGCCTTTCAGGCTGGCCTGCGCGCCGATGGTGTGCAACGCATCCACCGGCGTGTTGACCGGCATCAAACGCCGCAGGTGGGCGTCGATGGCGTCCACAGCGCGCGCGCCGCGCGCGTCGCCGGCATAAGCTGCCCAAACTTTTAACGTAAATTCAAGCGGGGTCAGGCCAAAATTATCGCTGCCAAGCCAGCGGTTGAGCAAAAGCGTATCCACCGGCTCGGTGGCCGCCAGCGCCCAGGCTTCCACGGCCACATAGTTTTTCCACAAGTCCGCCCAACGTTCAAGGAAGCGCCGCCGCTGCTCATCCGTCCAGGGCAGCAGGGCCAGCGGGGCAAAGCCCAGGCCGGGAATGCCGTTGGCAAATTCCTGCCCGGCGGTGGTGATGACGCGGATTGTGGGGAAGGCTTTTAGCAGGGCGCGCAAATAGCCGGCGACATCCTGCATGGCGGCCTGCGGCAACTCATCCACGCCGTCCAGCAACAGCAGCGCGCGCCCGGATCGGAAGGCGTACTCCACAAAATCGGGCATACGCGCCGCATTAAAAACAGAACTGCCGTCTTCCACGAGCCGGACGATCGGTTCGATCAAGTCGTAGGGTTTCGCCGTTTCGGCAAACGGCAGGTTCAGGTCGGCAGCATGGATCAGGAAGGGGATGTTTTCGTGCAGGCTTTCGACCTGCGGCGCGCGGTTGACAATCTGCGAGGCCAGGTGGGCCAGCGCAACGGTTTTGCCCGCCCCCGGCTGGCCGACCAGGATTAAATTCATGCCACCCGAAAGGGCTTCGGGAAACGTCAGGGACGGCGCGTGATAAACAGAGGCAAGTTCGGGCCAGGTAAGGAGATAGGGCAGGCACTGCTCCACAGTGTCCATACGCGGAATCGGGACGCCCGGCTCGATGAAGGGCGGCGGCGCCAGCAGGAGCTGTGGCTCGACAACTTCGTCCAGCGCGAAGAGCGACGCGGCCAGGTGCATGCCCTGGGTTTGCCGGTGGAGCATTTTGCGGTAGACGCCCTCGATGCCGGCGCTGGCCTGCAACTGGCGCTGTTTGCTTTTTTCGCGCGCGCCGGCCAATATTTGCCCGAGCAGCGGACGGATCAACATTAACGCCCCCCAGACCACAGACGCCACGATGGCGCCGATCCAGAAGGAAAGCATGTCAATTGTAGGGAAGCGCGGCATGGTTGCGTCCTATCAGGGACGGGTCTGGAGACCCTGTCCCAACGGGGGGAGCGATTGCACGTGAAGCAGGAAAATTTGATAGCGCCGGCTCACGATCTCTGAACGAATAAACTCAGGCGTCAATGGCATGGTCGGAATTATACCAGCGACGATACCCGCGCAAGAGTGGGGTTGGGCTGTATAACAGGGTTTTCTTAAAGTCACGGGCTTGATCACTTTTTCAAAAGACAGGACACGAATTTCACGAATTTCCACGAAAAAAATTCGGGAAAATTCGTGGAATTCGTGTCGAGGCTCTTAGCTCTGCTCGACTTTAAGAAGACCCTGGCTGTGCATCATCTCAATCATCGGTGGTTGAGTAGGCGACGGTGCTATTCCGCCGCCGTATCGAAACCACCTGTCAATAGCAATTTCCCGAAATATTGAGATGGTACCTGGCTGTATATAAAGGGTTTTCGCCTCCATGATTCACCCGACCCGTATGTCGGGACTGCGTTGCGTCCCGACGTACGGGTTGGCCCCCAAATACAGGGGGATACCACGCTAATTTTCAGGGAGTATCACTTTTTACAAACCGCCCCCATCCAACTTCTTCATTTCCTCAACCAACTTCGGGCGGATCCAGTTCTCCTGGTCTTTGGTCTCGTATTGGCGGTAGGTGCATTCGATGATCATAATCAGCCACAAGTAGATATTATAGAGCGCGCGGCGGGTTGTGGCGGTTGGCGCGGCAAGCAAATCCAGGCCGTAGCCTTCGACCACCGCCGGGTTGGTGCCAAAAGCGTCAAAATTCGTTTCCATGAGCGGTTCGGCCCACAAGGCGCGCTCGAAATCCAGGATTCCGGCAATCGTTTTGGTTTCAGGGTCCACGAGGATGTTGCCATCCCACAAGTCCCAATGCACCAAGACCGGTTGCGTCACTTCGTCGAGAGCGGGGTAAAAGGTTGGCAGTCGTGCTGAAAGCGCCTCGTATGGGACAGGCAGTTCCACCCCGGCATCGCGGCCATCCTGCAAGACGCCTTCGATCATGCGGGAGAACGCCTCCCGCCAGGTGGAGAAATGAAATTCGGGCTGGGCAAAATAGCCGAAGCAGGGGCCGGTAATGGCGTTGATTTGCCGCAGGTACTCGCCGGTGCGAAAGTCAATGGCGCGCTGGTCTTCAACGGAGAGTTGCTTGCGTAGTTTTTGCAATCCCACGCCGGGGATAAAGTCCATCAGGTAATACTCTTGCCCGATCAAACGGCGGGACGTGTCGTAGGCGAGGACTTCGGGCACAGGCGCTTCCGTTTGGGCGCGCACCAGCCGCAGCACGTCCACTTCGGCGCGCATGATGTTCTTTTCGTAGCGCAGGACTTTTACGTGGTCGGGCGGGGCCACCTTGAGCACGGATTTTTGCCCGTCGACCAGTTCGATCAGGTAAGCGGCGTTGTACATGCCGTCGGTCAGTTCGGTGTAGCGGTCAATTTTCGCCCGCCCGCCGAAATGGGCAGCGATGAGGGTTTGAGCCGTTTCGAGGGAGATGGGGGTTTTCGAGAGAGCGTACATTTTTTGTTTTGTCCTAACCCGGACAAGCCGGAAAAGGCATTTATCCACGAAGAACACGAAAATCACGAAAAAAACCTTAAACTTTTAAAAACTTTGCGTACTTCGTGAACTTCGTGGATGGATTTTCTTGCTCTTTTTGCACGAATTTTACTTGCAAGGTACTACCCCCTGCAGGAACGCAGCGGGCGCGATGTCGACAGGCTCAACTTACCGGAAGCCGAAAACCGAAGGCGCTGCCGACGCCCACCTGGCTTTCAGCCCATACTTCGCCTTTGTGCGCCTCGATGATGTATTTCACGAGGGCCAGCCCCAGGCCCAGACCCTCTTTTCCTCGACGGAGGGGGTCAGCCATTTGGTGAAAACCTTCCCAAAGGGTGGCCAGTTTTTCGGCCGGCACGCCCACGCCGGTATCTTGAACTGCGAAATTAAGCATCGTTCCTTGCAGCCGGGCGCGCAGTGTTATTTTGCCGCCGGTGGGCGTAAACTTGACGGCATTCTTCACCAACTCATAAATTGCATCGGCCAGGCGCTCTTCGTCGCCCAGGGTTTCAGGTAAATCATCAGGGATATCGATCACGAGCGCTATCGCTTTGTGTTCGGCCTGGCGCTTAAAAAGCAGCAGCATAGTTGCTGCGACCACGCCGAGTTTTACGGGGGCCAACTTCATCGTGCCTTGCTTTCTGATAAACGTAGTGTAATCCACGAGGTTATCGATCATCGCTTTGGCGGCCTCGATGTTGGCGTTCAACTGTTGGAATAGTTGCTGTTGTTCGGGCTGCATGTTTTCCAGGTAATTATGTTGCCAGAGTTGCATGGAGAGCAGGATGCTGGTAAAAGGCGTGCGCAACTCGTGGGAAATGACGCCCAGAAAAGCAGATTTTAAGTCGTCGAGTTCCTGTAATTGTTGATTGGCTTTTTCCAGGGAGGCATTGGCTGCGGCCAACTCCAGGGTCCTCTCCAGCACTTTTGCTTCAAGGGTTTGGTTGATCTCGTGCAGGAGAGTTGCCAGGTGGTCGATGTGGATACGCTGCGCCTCGGCGGCTTCGTAGAAATGCGCGCGCTCAAGCGCAACAACGAGCTGCGCGCTGACCGCAGAGAGGAAGTGCAAATCTGTGCGGGTCAGCAACTGCCAATCTGCGGCAGCGACGTTGATGAGGCCAAGCGGTTTGCCTTGCGAGATCAGGGGAACGCTGGCGTGGAAGCGCAAACCGCGGTTATCCCCTTCGGCGCGCCGGGAATCGCGCAAGCGTGTGCATTCGATGATATTGATGGGGCGTGTGAGGCGTCCTTGGATGAGCAGTTTTTGGCAGTGGCAGGCGGGGGACTGGCGCAGGAAGCGGTGGTCGTCGCGGTCGAGGCCGGGGGGCAAACCGCAGGTGGCAGCCAGCGTGAAGTCATTCGGCTGTGAATCCCCTGCGAGAAAAGCACCCAGGTGTGATTCCGTAAGCATGGAAATCCACCCGGTTTGTAAATTCATTACGTCGAGTAACGTTTTCAGCGTGCTGTCGAGAGCGCCCTGGATATCGACGGAATTGTTGAGCGCTTCTACGATTTGATTGAGGGCCAGCAGCCGATCCACCTCGCGCCTGCGCAGGTTGTCGGATTGTGTCTGTTGGCGCACGTGAATCTGTTCGCTGGTGAGCAGGGGGATGTCAAAGTCGTAGTCATCAAAAGGGTTATAGGCAATGCGTCCCTCGGTTTGCGCCCAGCGGTAAAACCGTTCGAGCGCGGCGACGCGCTCTTTGAGCGCGGCCCGGTCCACGCCCTGGGTGTGCAGGTGGAACAGGTAGTTTCGCAGGTCCACATCGTCGTCGGCGCTGGGGATGAAGTCCGAGGAGCGGTGCTGTATCTGCCATTCGAAATAGTCGCGCAGGGTGGAGGCCGCCGCCTCGGATGGGCGTTGGGATGAGATGAAAGATTCGAAAAGGTCCATGGATATCGCTTCTGGAAATTAAAGAATTCCAGATAAGACGATGGCGCGCGCGCACATCGGCCTTGCTTCCCACCAATCGACTTTGGCGGGCATGATGAAGACGCACACCAATTCTTCCACCGGGTCGACGAGAAGACTTGTCCAGCCGTAGCCTTCGTGCGTGACCGTCCCCGGCGAGAAGATCGGCTCCTTGTCGACTTCGCAGCCCAACCCGAAAGGTTTCTCCTTGATGTGAACGCCCCAATTGTAGGCCGGGATGCCGTGCAGGTGGTTGCGGGTCATGGCTTCGACCATCTTGCGTCCCAGAACCTGTCTTCCGCGAAAATTTCCCTTGTTCAGCAGCATTTGCCCAAATTTCCACACATCATAGGGCGTCGAATACAGATCGCCGCAAGCCGCCCAGGAGCTTAAAAAGCCGGGCTGGCGCGGCTGGTCCAAACGTTGCTTGTCGCCTGCCGTGACGATACATACATTCTCTCGCCGCGCGTCGGGGACGTCGAAAAAGGAATTCGTCATTTCAAGAGGCTCCAGCACGTATTCCTGCATGTATTGCGCATACGTCATGCCGGATACCCGCGCAATGATCTCCCCAAGCAGCATGAATCCGTGCGAACAATAATTCCATACCTCGCCCACCGGGAACTGCAACGGCCCCCGGAGCACAAAGCGTATCCAGTTTGTTTCGTCCAGGCCCTGCTCCCAGGGCGCGCGCGGATAGGGTTCGGCATGAGACCCCGGGTCGGACGCCAGGCCGGATGTATGCGTGAGCAGGTGAAACACGGTAATCTTTTGGTGAAGAGGGGTATTGAACTCGTCCAGGATCGTGGAGACGGGCTGCTCCAATGCGATTTTCCCCTGTTCGATAAGCTGCATGATGGCGGCTGCGGTGAACGGTTTGGTTGCAGAGGCGATCCCATAGAGTGAATCGGGCAGGAAATCGCCTTTCGGTTCGAGGCCGCACAGCGCCCCCAGGGATGTATGGGCAAAGACTTTGCCGTGTCGTGACAAGATATAGCTGGCGGCTTGAATGTGTTTGGCTTGGATGGATTCAAGGAACCAGGCGTCGAGCAGGTCTACTTTGAGGGGGTCGAACCCCACGTCTTCGGGCTTTGCATCCAGGGTACCATGATGGATCATTTGCTTTTCTCCTTTGGCCGGTGTGGGGTGGATTCTAATGGCAACAGGAGCAATGAGCAAGGCGCGCTGACCAAGTGCGATGATGTCCCCCGTTCAGTGGACGCGCGCTGCCAACGCCGGGGTTGCTTTTGGGCGTCGACGCAATCCAATCAAATTTCTCTACTGCGCGAATGGATGTGACATGCCTTGAATGTTACCGGCTCTCTGGGAATTGCCGGGATCTCATCCAACCCGTAGGTCGGGACGAAGTCCCAATACTGTTTAGTCGTCATGAACTACTTTCACCACCAAAGATGAAAATGGTGGATCATTTTCTCCATAGAGAAACAGCCGCCAAAGCGGCTTCGTAAAAATAGCCCGGACGTTTACGTCCGGGGCGGGGCCAAAAGGCGATAAATCTTTAGGAAACGGTGCTTCTATCAGCGTGGGAGACGCCGCCCCTTCGGCAGAACGCTCCCCCTTCCGGGGACTTCGCAGGGCGAGACCCGTAGAATTCGTCCATTAAACGGGCATTTTTCACCCGTTGCGCCGCCCGGACGTGGAACGTCCGGGCTACGAAGTCCGTTGGACTGTTCCACTATCCCCGCTAGGGAGTCGCCACATTGATTCTCAGAGGACCCTATACCCCACTTAATGAGGCACTCCCACGCCCGTCTGCATGTACTCCAAGCCGTTCGGATCGTACCTGGCGAAGATGGCAGCCGATTCTTCGGCCAGGACGCCGCCCTGGTAACTCTTGATATGCCGATGCACATAGGGGTTGGTCTCGACGGTTTGGGCCGAATAGACCACTTTGTCGTGCAGGGCAAAGATGATGTGGGGGATGTCGGCCATGACGGCTGCGCCCAGGCAGAGCGGACACGGTTCGGCGGTGGTGAACAGGATGGCGCGTTTGTATTCGCTCCACAGTCGTTCGCCGCCGTCGAGGATGGCGTTCAGTTCGGCGTGGCGGATCTGGCTTTTGAAGCTCTTGTGGCGGGCGCGTCCGCGCGCGATGATTTCGCCGTCGATGACAACGACCGCGCCGATGGGCAGTTCGCCGGCCTGGCCGGCCTGCTCGGCTTCGCGCAGCGCTTCCCGCATGAATTCGGCCAGGTTTAAATGAGCAATTTCAGGGGCAATGAAGTCCATGTCAAGTCCTTGGGAAGAATTCGCGCTGGCTGCGTTTGGCGGCCGGCGCGGCAGGAGGGTGGAGAGATCGAATTTTGGATCGCTACCGGTTTTGGGGCATCCATCGGCGGCGGGGTGGGATGCAATACCCGTAGCGGAGCGGAGGGAGTTGCCCTGCCGGGCGGCGTTAGGCCGTTTTTGGTTGCCCAGACTCGCCCGCCAAAACAAGAATGCGTTGTTTTACATCATCGGAAACCCACATGCCCGCATCATTCAACCCTGTTACGAGGGGTTCAATTTTATCCACCAGCCCTTTGGATTTGGCTTCCAATAAAACTTTCAAGGTTCCCCAAACTTGCAATCCCGCTGCCTGTGCGGTGCGGCGCGCCAGCATATCATCAAGCAAGATGATGTGTTTTGGATTTTCCAGCGCCAAAGCCATTGCCGAGATTTCACCTGCGCCCAAATCCAACGCAAGCCACTCGGACGGCATGGATTTTGGATTGACAATGTGAAGCCACTTAAAATCTGCCGGATTGGGAACATTGTAGCCTTTGCTGCGCCCCGCTTGCAATTCGTCTTCTACAGCGCCAGGCATCCAAACTTCACTGAATAGTTTCGGAAGCCAGGTAATTGCCCCAATCCGGTAAAGATAAAGCAACGGAGATGTGTTGCTGATGGCTTTAGGCATGTTCGCTTTCCAAATCGTCCAGTTCAGCGGCGAGGGGGAAAACCTTGTAGCGATTCAAGCTCAACAGGAATTCCACCCTGGACATTCCGGCAAGTTCAGCGGCGCGCCCCGATGAAAGCCTGCCCATTTCGAATAACTTGACAGCCGCCAACATGCGCAACTCACGTCCAAAAGACACAACGTCCGTCTTTTCTGCCAG
The DNA here is from genome assembly GCA_049792555.1 of Anaerolineales bacterium. Classification (GTDB taxonomy): domain Bacteria; phylum Chloroflexota; class Anaerolineae; order Anaerolineales; family Villigracilaceae; genus UBA5195. The sequence continues at coordinate 842 of JBARBA010000061.1, read as the reverse complement.
TAAAACCTTTTCTGGAATTTCAATGGTAACGTGTTGAAGAGTCATTTTTGCTCCTTCCGGCGCTAATTTTACATCGTTTCAACTGATAATTTACCCCAGGCTTTCGAAGTCTGGGCAAATGCAAAGGGCCGCGTGTCTGCGGCCCTCGTGGGTTTGTTTTTGGGGTTACAGCCCCAGTTTTTTGATTTGGTCCGGTTGGGCGCGCAGGGCGATGGAGGCGATGCTCTTGAATTTTTTGATCCATTGCTCCAGCGCGTCGACTGCCGCGTCACGCTCGGTGGTGGCTTTGACGGCTTTGCTGATGGCGTCGTCTTGCGCCTTGAGGGCCTCGGCGAGCGCATCGAGCGCGGCCAGGGCCGCGGCGATGGCCGCCGCCGGGAAGCCGTAGGTGGCCAGCGTGGCCTGGTAGGGTTCGGCTTGGGCCGCCTTGTAGGAACTGCGCGCCGTGGTGATGAATTTCTCCATATCGCCGGGGATCTTGCCGGTCAGGCCCAGTGTGCCGCGGGCGTCTGAGTCGCGGAAGTTGACGCGCGCCGTCTCGCGGAAATCCATATAGGCGCTGCGGGCGGCGGCCTCCGCCTGATCTGCGGTGTTCGAGGCTTTCTTTTGCGCGAACATGGCGGTTTGCCGGGTGGTGAAGGCGTCTTGCGCGGCTTGCTGGAGCGCCAACCCCTGGGCAAAGGCGGCGGCGTCGAAGCCGCGCGTGGCCAGGGTGGGGGCGATTTCGGCGTCGTCGCGGGCTTTTTCGATCAGCAGGCGCGCTTCGGTAATCAGGTTGGCGATGGCCTGGTCCTGGTCGGCGCGGCGCGCGGGGGTTTTGGGCGCAGGGGCGGGTGCGGGGG
>JBARBA010000060.1:0-4712 GCA_049792555.1 Anaerolineales bacterium | reverse complement strand
GAAGTATTTTGTCCTTTGGGTTTGAAAAATGACCTGTTTAGGTACTGGAAAGCATGATGCGCTCACATAATAATTACCGCACCACCTATTTCCGTCACGAAATTGTGAACAGGCATTATTTGAAGTGGAGCGCATCTATTTTGGAAAAGCAATTGCTAACAGTTGAAAGCAGCGGCCTTAGTGTTATTGGCCCGGTGCGCAAAGAAAATCAGGATGCCATCCTCTTGCCGAATGGACAGGATAGCTCAAGCGCAGGTCTATATGCCGTGGCCGACGGGATGGGCGGTTATGCTCAAGGTTCACTCGCCAGCAAAGTAGCCTTGGAAACCTTTTCCAGAAAATTTTTCGAAAAGATCAACCCAGACCCACAAACTTTGCACCGAGGCATAGAAAGCGCAAATATCGAAGTGTATTTAGCCGCCCAGCGTTTGGGAGTTGGGCGGATGGGCACAACACTGACAGCCGCCTATATCCTTGATGGTACAGTTTATCTCGTGCATGTAGGTGACAGCCGCGCTTACTTGATTCATAATGGTCGCGCTCTTTGCCTGACTGCGGACCACACCAATGTTGGCAGTATGGTGCGGGCAAAATTGATTTCCCCGGATAAAGTGCGCACTCATGCCTTGCGTTCCATTTTAACAAAGACAATTGGCCTGGGATTATTTGTTCAGGGTGATATTTCCCAGCACAAGCTTCATGCAGGCGATCATCTCATTCTATGCACCGATGGAATTTGGTCGGTCATTCAGGATGATGAATTTGCAAAGCTGGTAAAAGACAACCTGACGCCTGCCGAAATCAGTCAAAAACTGATCGACCTGGCGCTCCAACGCGAAACGGATGACAACGCTTCAGTGATTGTCCTTCATGTGCGGCAATTAAGCCCTGCTCTCGCAGAAAACAAACGACTCAAGAATAGCGGCTAAATGGATCGTTTTATAGTTCTTATGAAGATGACGCGATGATTACCTATGCTATAATTACCGGTAAGATGTTACAAATCGGAGATCAATTCGACCGTTACCAAATTCAGGCGTACATGGCCCAGGGAGGCATGAGCGACATTTATCGGGCTTTCGACCTGATAGACCACCGCGAGGTGGTCATTAAGATTCCCGATCAATCCATGCTTGGCGACCCGGCCCAATATGAGCGCTTCCAGCGCGAATTGGAAGTGATGAAAACCCTCGACCATCCCACGATCCTCAAGGGACTCGGCTCCGGGAAATATAACCGCATCCCCTACCTGGTTACGGAATTTGTGGATGGGCAATCTTTACGGAGCCTGATCGAAACCTCGGCCCCGATCCCACCCGATCAAGCCGTTGCCATGGTCCGCAAAATTGCCGACGGGATGGCCTACTGCCATAAAAACGACGTCATCCACCGCGACCTGAAACCCGAAAATATCCTGATTACCGCCGACGGGCAGCCGGTGATTATGGACTTTGGTCTGGCGCTTACCAAAGGCGCGCACCGCGTCACCTATTCGAACCTGAGCGCCACCATGGGAACACCCGATTACATGGCCCCCGAACAGATCGAAGGAAAACGCGGCGATCAGCGCACCGACGTCTACGCTCTGGGCACCATCCTTTACGAAATGCTGGCCGGGAAGACGCCTTTCACCGGCGACACCAGCATGGCCGTAATGGCGCAGCACCTGAACGGCACAGCGCCGCGCCTGGACCAACTCGACCCATCCATTTCCGTCCAACTGGCGGCAATTGTCGCCACCTGTCTGGCGCGCAAGCCTGATGACCGCTATGCGGATATGGCTGCCCTTATGGACGCGCTCGATCACCCGGAAAATGCGGATGTTTCCATTCTGAATAAAAAAAATACCTCAAAAGGTTTTTTTAAATCTCTGGCGCAGATAGAGGCCTTCAAAGGTATTTTTACAGGGTTGGGAATCATCGGGGCGTTGATTATCGTCGCTTTGTTTTTGCAGCAACTCCATCGATAAATAAAATACAGCGGTTTTTCCAGAAAAGGCAGCCATGACCGATTCGCCAGATATTATTGCTGATCTTCTCGCCCGTATCAAACAAAACCAGATCAAGTTTATCGACTTGCAGTTCACCGACGTGGTGGGTGTGGTCAAAAATGTGACCATTCCGGCGCACGAAGCGCAGGATGCGCTGGAAAACGGCATCTGGTTCGACGGCTCCTCCATCGAGGGCTTTGCGCGCATTGCCGAGAGCGACATGCATCTGCGCCCAGACCCGACCACATTTGCGCTCATCCCGTGGTTGACCGGCGAGGAAGCCACCGCCCGCTTGATCTGTGATGTGTTTACTCCCGATGGACACCCGTTCCAGGGCGACCCGCGCGCAGTTCTGCGCCGTGTGCTCGAAGATGCGGCCCAAATGGGCTTTTGTTACAATACCGGCCCCGAGCTGGAATTCTTCCTCCTGAAACCGAATCCCGATGGCAGCCTGATCCCGCCGGTGCCGCACGACAGCGGCAGCTATTTCGATGCGCCGTCAGACATGGCCTCCGGATTGCGGCGGCAAATGGCATCCACGCTCGAAGCGCTCGGCTTGCAGGTGGAAGCCATGCACCATGAGGGCGCGCCCGGCCAACAGGAGCTGGATTTCCGTTATTCCGATGCGCTCACCACCGCCGACAGCGCCGTCACGTTGCGCGTGGCGCTGAAAGTCATTGCGCAGCAAAACGGCCTGTACTGCACCTTCTTGCCCAAACCGCTACGGGGCATCAACGGCAGCGGAATGCACGTTCATCAGAGCCTGGATTATCTCGCAAACGGCAAGAATGCTTTTGCCGATCCCGGCGACCCGCACGGGCTTTCGAAAATTGCCAAGTACTTTATTGCCGGGCAATTGGCGCATGCGCGGGGAATGTGCGCGATCCTGGCCCCGCTGGTCAACTCATACAAACGGTTGGTGGCAGGCTACGAAGCCCCCGTTTCCATTAGCTGGGCGCGTATTAACCGCTCGGCCTTGATCCGCGTGCCGCGCGCCACCGGCAGCGAATCGACGCGCCTGGAACTGCGCTGCCCCGACCCAAGCTGCAACCCTTACCTGGCCTTTGCCGTCATGCTGGCTGCCGGTCTGGACGGGATCCGCCGTGAGTTGCCCGCCCCTGAAGCCACAGAAGAAAACATTTACCTGCTCGATAAACCCAAATCCTCGCTGGATGTTCTCCCAAGCTCCCTGAACCAGGCGCTCAAGGCGCTGGAAGAAGACAAGGTGATCCGCGATGCGCTCGGAGCGCATACACATGCAGCTTTCGTCAACGCCAAGCGCGTTGAGTACGAAGATTATCGCCTGGAAGTAACGGACTGGGAGTTGAAAAAATACCTGGCAAGCTACTAATCATTGGCAAAACGCCACAAGGATTGAGTCCAACAGAGAGCCACCGGCGCAAAAGCGCCTTCGGTGGCTCTTTTCATTGGGTGTGTTTCATTTCAGACATCCTATTTGGCAACACCCGTATCATCTCAATCATCGGTGGTTGAGTAGGGGGCGGGGTGTAAAGCGGAATCAATTCCGCCCTACGTTATTTTCATAACAGGTGACATGAATGGCGTTTGTCAAATAGGACTAATTTGGTATTGTTTCCCTTGCCTTTTTATGGCAAACTCCTGTCATTCAAGGAGCAAACCATGAGAACAAGAAATGTGATCGTCATTTGTTTACTGATAACACTGACAGCCAGCTTGACAACCAGCACCTTCGCAGCTCAAGCGCAGACTTCCATCCCATCCAACATCACCCTGCAACCGGTCATCTCCGGGCTGACGGAGCCGGTCTTCGCCGCGCCCGCCGGCGACGGCAGCGGGCGGCTTTTTATCGTGCAAAAAACCGGGCAAATCCTGGTGCTCAAGGGAACAAGCCTGAATGCCGCCCCTTTCCTGGACATCAGCAGCATCGTCAAAACAACGGGCAACGAACAGGGGCTGCTGGGATTGGCTTTCGATCCGAACTACGCCACGAACGGATACTTCTACATCGTCTATACCAATCAGTCCACCGTCGGCGACGATGTGCTGGCGCGCTATAAGGTTTCGAGCGGCGACCCTGACGTGGCCGATTTTTCGAGCGCCCAAATTTTGCTGACGGTCTCTGAACCGGAAGAGAACCACAACGGCGGTATGCTTGCCTTCGGGCCGGATGGCTATCTTTATTTCGGCCTGGGGGATGGCGGCGGAGGTGGCGATAATCACGGCACAATCGGCAACGGACAGGATAAAACCACCCTGCTGGGGAAAATTTTGCGGCTCGACGTTTCCACCGTCCCTTATACGGTCCCGCCGACCAATCCTTTTTACAGCTCGGCAACGGCCAAAAAAGAAATCTGGGCGTATGGCGTAAGAAACCCCTGGCGCTTTTCGTTCGATAAAAGCACCGAAGACCTGTATATCGGCGATGTGGGTCAGGACACGCAGGAAGAGATTGATTTTCAACCGTCAGGGTCGGCAGGCGGCCAGAATTACGGCTGGCGCATCCGCGAAGGTAATTTGTGTTATAACCCTCCCACTGGCTGCGTTTCGCCGCCTGCTTATGTGGCCCCCGTGGCCGTTTACAATCACGGCGCCAACGATTCGATTGGCTGCGCCGTCACAGGCGGTTACGTATATCGCGGCAGCGCATTCCCAGATTTGGCTGGCGTTTATTTTTACGGCGACTATTGTTCCGGCAAATTGTGGGAGCTGTATAAAAACGCCAGCAACCAGTGGGTTACAA
>JBARBA010000059.1:0-10389 GCA_049792555.1 Anaerolineales bacterium | reverse complement strand
CCCCAACGTGCAGCCGCAAAGCGACACAAAAATCAGTGGGAATTTGCGCCCCAAAAGTTTTTCGTGAAAGGTTTGTCGTAAGGAAGCGGGTCGGTTCTAATTTCATCTGCGCCATCGCGCCCGTAGGGTGCATCTGTGAATAACGCCCGGCAAGAATTTTTCGAAACACCTGTATTTTACAACACCTCGCCCACGTTGTGCAACAACGCCATATTTGGCGGGCGGCCGCTGTTGACCGGGAAACCGCAGATCACAACCACTTGTTGATACTGTGTGCCCCAGCCGGCAGCCATCAATTGGGCGTCGGCGCGGTTGACCATTTCGCGCAGCGTGGAACTTTCCGGCGAAAGGTGCGGCACCACCCCCCAGAACAGACACATGCGTCCAAACGAACGCTGCGCCGACGTAAAGGCCAGGATGGGCACGCACGGGCGGGCCTTTGACATGAGCAGCGCCGTGCGCCCGGTGTGGGTGAAGACGGCCACGGCGGCCACGTTTAAGTCGTGGGCCAGTTCACGCGCCGCGCGAGCTATCGAAGTTGCATCATCGTTGGTCGCCTCGTCGGGGACGTTGTAATGGCCCCAGTCGCAAAAATCGGCTTCGGCGGCGCACACGATGCGGTCCATGAACTGCACCGCCTCGAGCGGATGGGCGCCGCTGGCCGTCTCGCCCGAAAGCATGACCGCGTCTGTGCCGTCGAAAATGGCGTTGGCTACGTCCGAGACCTCGGCGCGCGTGGGCAGCGGGTTGACGATCATCGAGTCGAGCATCTGGGTGGCCGTAATCACAACCTTGCCGCTGCGGTTGGCGGCCTGGATAATGCGTTTCTGCGCGATGGGCACAGTTTCCGGCGGCATTTCCACCCCCAGGTCGCCGCGCGCCACCATCACCCCGTCAGCCGCGGCCAGGATCTGATCGAGATTGTCGAGAGCTTCGGCTTGTTCGAGTTTGGCGATCAGCAACGGATGCTCGCCCGGCTCGTCCATCGTGTCCATAGCCTCGCGCACCGCTTCCACATCCTGGCGCGTGCGCACGAACGACATCGCCACAAAGTCCACTTTTTGCGTCAGGCCAAAGGCCAGGTCGGCCCGGTCTTTTTCGGTAAAACCGGGGATGTTCAGGTGCGCGCCGGGCAGGTTGATGCCCTTGTGCGACGACAATTTGCCGCCCACCAGCACCTGCGCGCGAAGCCCCCCGGCCTGCACCTCGACCACCCGCAGCGACAAATGCCCATCGTCCAGCAGGATGGAACCGCCCACGGAGAGCGCCTCGAACAACTCGACGGGCGCAGCCGGGATCTGCTTTTCGCCGGACGCCAAATCCTGCCGGCCTTCGGCGTGCAGGCGGACGATCTCGCCTTCCACCAGGTCCAGCGCCGGTTCCAGCTTGCCGACGCGCACTTTTGGGCCTTGCAGGTCTTGCAAGATGCCAACCGGCAGGTTGAGCTTCCAGGAAAGCTTGCGCAGGCGGGCAATCGATTCGGCGTGCTCGCTGTGCAACCCGTGTGAGAAATTCAGGCGGGCGACGTTCATACCGGCGCGCAGCAGTTGTTCGAGCATCTGCTCGCTGTCGCTGGCCGGGCCAATCGTGGCTACAATTTTTGCTCTACGTTGCATGGTTTACTCATTTCACTACAAAATGCGCCCGGGTTCCGGCGGGCGGTTAAATTCCGGCTCTCTGGGAACCAGCGTGGTAATCCGTCCGATGTAAGCCGGATTGGCAATCCCCTGCGAGGACAAGTTCCGATTTGCAAATCGCCGCCAGAGAGTCTAAATTCTATCAGAACTTTCGGTTGTGCTTCCGGGCAAAGCGAAGAATCTCCGGTTTCAGGGCCGGAGACTACTACGTTACGCCACCCCAAACACCCTTGCCAATACGGCCTTCTGGGCGTGCAGGCGGTTGTGCGCCTGCGGGAAAATGACCGAATGCGGGCCGTCGGCCACTTCGTCGGTCAGTTCGTGGTTGCGGTGCGCGGGCAGGCAGTGCATCACGATCACGTCCTTGCGCGCTTCGCTGACCAGTTTTTGATTGACCTGGTAGGGCGGGAAAACAATCACGCGCTTGGAGGTCTCTTCCTCCTGGCCCATGCTGGTCCAGGTGTCGGTGTAGATGACGTGCGCATCCTTGACGGCCTGGTGTGGATCGCGCAGGTAGCTGATCTTTGCGCCGCCGGTGGCCAGTTCTTCGCCGATCTCTTTGGCTTTAGCGGGGATGTCGTAGCCGGCCGGGTTGGCAATCGTGAAGTTGCCGCCCAGCATGACGGTGATGTGCAGCAGTGAGACCGCCACGTTGTTGCCGTCGCCGACGTAGACGACGTTCAGCCCTTTGAGCGCGCCGAACTGCTCGATGATGGTCAGCGCGTCGGCCATGGCCTGGCAGGGATGGCTGTAATCGCTCAACCCGTTGACGACCGGCACCGACGCCCACTTTGCCAGTTCGACGACGTGTTCGTGCGCGAAGACGCGCGCCATGATGCCCTGCACGTAGCCCGAAAGGACGCGGGCCACGTCGGCGGTGGTTTCGCGTTTGCCCAGGCCGATTTCTTGCGGCGAGAGATACAGCGCGTCGCCGCCCATGTGGCGCATGGCCATGTCGAATGAGACGCGCGTGCGCAGGCTGGGCTTCTGGAAGATCATGCCCAGCACCTTGCCTTTGAACAGGGGCGCGTTGCCGCCCGCGAAGTGCTCTTTTTTCAGGCGCAAGGCCAGGTCGAGGATGTCTTGTATTTCGGTGGGGGAGTGGTCGGATATGTCGAGGAAGTGCTTTACGGGGGGCATGATGGGTCTCCAGTGGGGTAATAGAAGGTTTCTTTGGAAATCTCGTAATCTGCCGCCCCCCGTAAGTCGGGATTAATCCCGACTTACGGGGGGCCAGCCAGATGCGGCGTTTCGGTTCCAGACTCAAATGTCGTGGTTAAAAGTGACGGCGTTTCGGTTCCAGACTCAAATGTCGTTGTTAAAAGTGACGGCGTTTCGGTTCCAGACCCAAATGTCGCGGTTAAAAGTGACGGCGTTTGGGTTTCAGACTCAAATGTCGTCGTTAAAAGTGACGGCGTTTCGGTTTCAGACTCAAATGTCGTGGTTAAAAGTGACGGCATTTCGGTTCCAGACTCAAATGTCGTAGTTAAAAGCAACGGCGTCGAAGAAAATAGCTGCGACGTTTGAGTTCTGAACAGGAATGTCGAAGAAAATAGCTACGGCGTCGTAGTTAAAAGCTACGGCGGCGAAGAAAATATCTGCGACGTTTGAGTTCTAAACAGGAATGCCGCAGAAAATATCTTCGGCATTCGAGAAAATAGCCCGGCCTGGGCAATCGTCCGTTTTGAAATCTCAGGCGGCCGGTAAATTGTGCCCCCATTTTACCGGGTATCGCGGAAATAGACGGGTAATCTTTTGGAATACGCCCGAATGGCAACGCAGGCAGAGGTGACTGTCACTGAAACCAAGTGACAGTCACCTTTTTTGTTATGGCTGCCCCTGCCCGCCGAGTTCTTTGGATTTGGCAAAATCAGCCTCGGCTTCTGCGGTTTTGCCGAGTGCCTGGTATGCAAGCCCGCGATTTTGGTAGGCTGATGCAATTTGTGGGGCTATCTCGATGGATTTGGTAAAGTCGGCGATGGCTTGGTCGTATTGCTTTTGAGCGTAGTAGGCGATTCCGCGATTGCCATAGGCGTAAGCAAATTGAGGATCTATCTGAATGGCTTTGGAAAAGTCGACAATGGAATGTTCGTATTGTGCCTGGATTAGATAGGCATTTCCACGATTGTAGTATGCTTCGGCGTCTTGTAGGTCTACCTGGATAGCTTTGGAATAGTCGGCGATGGCCTGGTCATATTGTTTTAGGTCATAATAGACAAGCCCGCGATTGTTGTAGACTTCGGTGAATTGCGGGTTTATTTGGATGGCTTTGGCAAAATCTGCAATCGCCGAATCATATTGTTTTTGAAAATAGTAAGTAGCTCCGCGATTGGAGTAAGCTGCGGCATCTTGCGGGTTTATCTGGATGGCTTTGGAATAGTCTGCAATCGCCTGCCCATATTGCTTCAAGTCTTCATAAACGAGCCCGCGATTATTGTAGGCTTTAGAATCTTGCGGGGCTATCTGGATAGCTTTTGAAAAGTTGGCAATAGCCTGATCGTATTGTTTCTGGTCGGTGTAGGCAAGCCCACGATTGATGTAAGCTGCAACCGATTGCGGATCTATTTGGATGGCTTTGGAAGAGTCAGCGACAGCCTGCTTGTATTGCTTCTGGGCATAGTAAGCAATCCCACGATTGGAGTAGGCTATAGCATTCTTTGAGTCAATCTGGACGGCTTTAGAAAAGTCGGAGATGGCTTGTACATATTGCTTCAAATCCGCGTAGGTAGTTCCGCGATTGTTGTAGGTTGCGGAATCTTGTGGACTTAGTTGGATGGCTTTGGAATAGTCCCCGATTGCCTGAACGTATTGGCCAAGAGAAGAGAGTGTACCTCCCCTATAGAAATAAATATCGGCTTGATTTTGAAGCAATACGGCATCACCCGAAATTTTACCGAGTGCAGCATCAAAGCGCACAAGCGCCTGGACATAATTGCCAGATTGGTATTGAATAACGCCAGCCAGGAATGAGATCAACGCGCTGGTTTCCTGCCCGGCTTCTTGTTGAAAAGAAAAAGACTCCAACTCGGCCAGGGTGACGGCAGGCTGCAAGGTTTCGCTGGTCTTAAGCGGAATGATTTGATCCGGGCTTAAGTTTTCAATATGGATGGTAATATTTGGATTCTGGGTGGGACGATACCAGCCCCAAATGACTACGTCGGCCATGTAGCGTTCGCCCAGGCTGCGCGCGTAGGGACTGCCTTGATCGGGGGTGATGATCTCGTCGATTTTGACGATTTCGACCTGGTCATCGTTTGGAAAATCGGCGTTGAGTTTCTCGATGATTTCGTTGCGCAGGCCGTAGACTTCTTCCTTGCCCTCGAAGGTGGCAATTACCACCACCAGTTTGTCTTTCAAAGCCTGCCTGTGTTGGTAGAGAACCAGCCCACCGGCAAGCATTCCCACACATACCAGCACCAGCGCAATGCGCGCCGCTTTGTAGAGCGATGGGTAGGCCGGTCGTTTTTCTTTTTTGCTGGCTGTGGTCTGGGTTTCAGATAAAAGGATGGTGGGAAGTTCAATCGTGTTGGTTCCAAAACCCACCCAGGCCAGCACAAACACCAGGAGCAAAACTCCGCCGATGCCCAAAACGTAGGTGACGGTGGCCTGGTCGCCCAGCCACAACTGGTAGAAGGTCGGGATGGCGGTGATGACCGCGCTCAATAACCCGGCGGCAGGCAGCCACAGGTTTTTGAGCAGTTCGAGCAGTCCATTCTTTTGTTCGGGCGGTTGAGCGTGAGGCATGGTTGCAGCACCCTGGATACCTTTATCGAACGGCGATTCTTTCCTGCAAGATCACTGTCAGCGATACACTTCGCGGCGATGACCCACTACGAGCACGATCACCTGTTTGTTTTTGCCATCACCCTTTTCGGCGGAGCGTTTAAGGACGATCTGCCAGGTCACGCCCGTTCGCCTTTTTCCTTCAAGTAGTCGCGTAATGGGCGCGCGGGTTCGTTGCGGCGTTCTTCCATGATGGACAAATCCATCAGATCCCGGCGCAGGTCTTCATCGCGAATAATGTGTTGAATGAAGACGCGCTTTTCTTCGGTCATGGCATCAAAACGTTCCAAATTCGTCTTTGTAGGCTTGCTCATTGCGCCTTTTTATCGTTCACCCTGCCGGGATTCTCTGATAGAGAAATTCCTGCATATCCGCAGACTGGCCGCTATGCTCAACCGTGATACTGACCACGCGGCCCTGCGCATCGAGGTCGAGATAGATATTTTCGTTCAGTTCCTGCGTTTCGACAGGCGCGTTCGTGGAAAACTCCACCAGGGTGGTATCGGTATCTTCAAAGTATCTGACGCGCATGGGATTTCTCGATTGTACATTTCATCGGTTTGTTCAATTATACGTCACAAAATAATCTCCGCCATCCGGCACCGCCGGGGATTGAAATCCACCGGCGATGGCCGGGCGCAAGGCACCCTGACCGGATGGAGATTACCGCCGCTTATACACCCGGCTAAACCCATCTTCATAGACCACATCCCAATCCTTCACCCAATTCGCCGTCTTGACGTAGTCGGGATACTCGCCCGGCTTAACCTTATCCCAGTCGGTGTTGAAGACGATGAAGTAATCGGCGTGGCCGGAGCAGGCGGTGGTGTCTGTATAAGCGGCGTCGTAGGCGTAGAAGGGCAGGCCGTTATCGACGATGATGCTGCTGTTGTGGATGTTTTTGCGGGCGTAATCGTAGGCGCTGTAATAGCCGCTTGTGCCCACAGGCTGCTCGAACTGGTCGCGCAGGATGATGGCGTTTTCGGGGACGTAGCGAATGAGTTGCCTCATGCGCCAGCCGAAGAAGCTCGAAACCGCCAGCGCGCCGATGGCAAGCACGATCAGCGCGATGCGATAGCGGCTGGCCCAATCGATCAGCCTCTTGAGCAGCGGGCTGACGACCACCAGCAGCAACAGCAGCGCATACGAAATGAACGCCACCCCAAAGCGCCAGGCGATCTCGGCTTTGTCCTGGGTGTTGCCGTGGAAGGCGGAGGCCGGGGTCACGGCGAAGCCGACCAGCAGCGCCGCCAGCGTCAACGCGGCGGGCAGCGTGATCCGGTTGCGCAAAACCGCCAGGATTACGGCGATCCCGGTTACGGCCAGGAAAAAGTACAGGTAAACAGGGATGTATTTATACAGGCTGGGGTTGGTCAGGTTGGCGGCGATGCTCCAGGCCGTCAGCTTCATGGAGACCTGCGTAAAGAGCGTATGCAGCGCCGCCAGGTTGCGCAAAACCCACAGCAAGCCCGGCAGGGCCACCGCTACCATCAAAACCATCGTCCACAGATTTACCCTACGGGCACGATGTCGCAGATTTCGCGGATTTTTAAAATCTTTTTTTGTGCTATCTGCGTTATCTGCGAAATCTGCGGATTGATCTTGGTTTTTCCACAGATAATAGAAGGCCAGCAGCCAGAGCGGCAGGATGATCAGGCTGTTGGGCTTGATGCTGAACGCGATCATGCTGGCCATTGCAAACCCGACCGGGTTCCAGGTGAACTTCTCGTCGCGCGCGACCAGCAGCGGCGCAAAGGCCAGCACCGCCAACACCGCCGCGCCCTCGAACAGGTCGTTCTTGCCGACGGTGAAGAGCAGCGGCTCATAAATCCACCAGGGGTTGTTGTCTTTGTTGAGGAAGCCGCTCAATAAGATGAGGATGATCCCCAGCAAGAGCAGGCCGGAAGGCAGGTTCGTGGCGCGTTTGGCCAGCAACCACAGGGCCGCGATCAGGAACAGCGCCAGCGCAAAATGGACGGTGCCGAACAGCGCCGTCCCGTCGGTCAGCAGCATCGAAAAGGATAATAACGACTCATACCCCAGCGGGTACTCGGCGTAGCAGACGTTCATGTTCCACATCGAGCCGCTGCGGAATAGCTCAACCGCTTTGGGGAACTGGAACAGGCCGGCGTCCCAAGTCAGTGTCTTGCCGGCGGGCGAAGCGGGCCACAACACCAGCGGCAGCGCCACCAGCGCCAGCGTCAGCGCGGCGGCGCACAGGCCGAAGAATAGGTCGAGCTTTGCGAAGGGGCTTGCGGGTTCGTCGGCGGCCGGCAACGACCAGAAGTAGAAATGGGCGCTGACCGCCAGGACGACCAGCGCCAACGGGATCGCCGTCCAGGCGTTGTAGAGGCCCAACAGGCCGAGCACCTGTCCGCTAAAGATCACGCTGTAGAACAGGCAGAGCAGAAATCCGAGCAAAAGCGCCGGGACGGAACGTCCGCGCCACTTACGCATGACTGTTATCCGCGCGATATTTCTTCCAGTAACGCGCCATCCCGTCCACCGACATGTTCACCAGGTTGGTATTGGCCAGCCGGTAAGCGTCGACCGCCGTTTGGTCCAGGCCCTCGGTGTAGTCCTGGGCGTCCATTGTTTCCAAAAAGCTTTGCCGCAGCGCGTCCACCGGCGGGTCGCCAAGCATATTTGCCATCATCCAGGTGTCCACCAGGTCCAGTTCCTTGAGAACCGCTTCCAGGTGACGGGCGGCGTCGTCGAAAATGCCGAAATGCGTGGGGGCGATGCGCTTGAAGCCGACCTTTTGCAGCCGCAGGATGGTCTCGTACCATTTCTCCAGGTGGAACTCCGGCGGCGGCGTCGGCAGGCGCACGTACGAATAGCCGGGGATGCGCACCGCGCCCACGTCGCCGCTCAGGCACAGGTCTTCGAACTGGTAGACGTAATGGTGCTCGGCGTGGCCGGGCGCGTTGAGCGCCCGAAAACGCAGCTTGCCAACGACCACTTCTTCGTTATCCTGCAAGATCGTCAGCTTCTCCGGTGGCACGGGCAAAAATTCGCCCCACAGCGCGTCAAAGCGCTCGCCGTAGACGCGCCGGGCGCTGGCGATCAGCTTTTCGGGGTTAATCATGTGCGGCGCGCCCACCGGGTGGACGTAAATCTGCGCGCCCTGCCGCGCCAGGTAGCCGGACGCCCCAGCGTGGTCGAGGTGGATGTGGGTCAGCAAAACGTGGGTGATGTGCCGCAGGCCGTACCCGTAGGCCGCAAGCGCCGCTTTGAGCGCTTCAAGCGTCGACCCCGACCCGGCTTCGACGAGCACGACGCCGTCGCTGTGCTCGAACATATACGATGCGACGGACTGCGGACGGCCCTCGAAATTCAAATCGAGGCAATGCACAAGGTTTTGGGTCACAGTGGGGACTCCTGAAAATGGGGTTGGATTGCAAAATTGGACAACGTTTCGCGCAGGTCTGCGCCGTTGCGCACCCGGCAGACCGGGACGTTGCGCGCCGCGAGTTTTCCTGCCAACGCTTCAGCGCCGGCAGGGCCGCCAAACGTCCCGGCTTCCAGCAGGATGACGATGGGATGCAGGTTGCGCCGCTGGAGCAGTTCCGTCGCCAGGACGAGGCTGCCGTCGACCGAGGGCGTGACCAGCAGCGCGCTGGACCCGAACGGCATCAGCGGGGCCTGGAGATCGACCAGGCTGGCGAGGGGCAGTTCCCCGTCCCCGCTGACGAAGGCCAGCGTTTCGATGATTTTGCCTTCCTGGCGCAGGCTGCGCTCCGCCGGGATGATGGTGTAGGCCGGGCCGCCGGTCACAAAACCGACGGCGCGACGCCGGGCGATGAAATAATGCGCCAGCGAGGCGGCAATGCTGACGCCATACTCCAGCGTGGAGGGCGGCAGGGTCAGCTCGGGGCGGCGGTTGAAGACCCAGTCCTGCCAGGCGCTGCTCTCGTCTCGCGCAACGGGCAGTTCGGCCTGGGCCGCGCGTTGGGCGTCGAGGAAGATCCAGACTTCGGCCTGCGGGTCTTGCTCGAATTCCTTGACCATCAACTTGTCGCGCCGCGCCAGGCTCGGCCAGTGGATGCGCTTGAGCGGGTCGCCGGGGGCGTATTCGCGCAGTCCGCTGGCGTGCGGGGTGATCTCGTGCGCCTTGCGCCGGATGGCCTTGCCGCCGGGCAACAGCCCCAGGGGCGAGGTAAAGCGGTCAATCGGGATGATGAGCGGGAGGACGAGCAACCTGTCGGCGGCGGGGAAGGTCTGTTGAACGGGAAACAGGCCAAACGGGTCGCCCGATGCGACGGTCGTCGGGCCGAGGAAAAAGACGCCGCGGCGCGTCAACCAGGTGCGGTTCAGGTACGTCCGAATTTGTCTGCCATGCACCCAGGTCAGGATGCGCAGCCCGGCGGCGTGCGGGATGGTCGATTCGTTGATGATTTCCAGGTACAGGCGCGGGTAGGGGCCGGTATTTTGGACTTCGAAGGTTTCTTCGAACATATCGCCCACGCTGGCGCGCAGCGAGCGCGCATGGCGTTGGATTTGGATGCCGGCCACGGAAAAGCGCGCCAATACAAAAGAAAGCGCCAGCACCGCCGCGCTCATATACACCAGGCGCACGTAGAGCGCCGAGCCGGTGGCGGCCATGCCCAGTACGCCGAGGACGAGCAGGGAGAGGAAGAAAATGCGGGCGGGGTTTTTCATGTCGAGCGGGCTTCATCCGCAGATTGCGCAGATGCCGCAGATTTTTAAGATTTAAAGATTTAAAAAATCTGCGAAAATCTGTGAAATCTGTGGATAGAAGGTTCTACGCGCTGAAGCTGCCGCCGGGCACGGGGACTTCGAGCAGGATTTCCTGGACGATGCGTTCGGGGGTGACTTCGCGCAGGCGCGCCGAGGGGTTGACGATGATGCGGTGGGCCAGCACGGCCTGGGCCAGGGCTTTGACGTCGTCGGGCAGGACGTGGCTGCGGCCGTCCAGCGCGGCGCGGGCCTGGGAGGCGCGCGCCAG
>JBARBA010000058.1:0-3088 GCA_049792555.1 Anaerolineales bacterium | reverse complement strand
CCTACGAAGTCCGTCGGACTGTTTCACAAAAAAGGCTATCGTGGTCATTCGCTTAACTAAACAGTATTGCGGTTTATCCACCTTCGACTTCATCGAGGCGCGTTAATTTGTTGGAAGCGGGACATATCATCCGTCTTGCTGCAAAAATGGTTCTTGCGCAGTTTATATAAAGTAATACAAGGAACCCTCCGCCAAAAGCGGATAAACCTGCGCAAGCCCCAGAGGGGACGCGCCCTTTTCCCGGCTGGTTGTTTTGAACCAGTCTCCACCCCGCCTGGAGGATTGGCGTGAAAATCCAATCCTCCAGAACGGCAATTGCCGGATATATCCACACCAACTTGCTGAAGAAATTACAAGCCGTGTAGATGACTACCCCGATTACTTTGCGGCGGAGCGTTTTTTTTGCTTGCCTCGACGTTTCTATGCTAAAGGAGTTTTTTATGCTCAAAAACCTTTTGCGTATCCCCGACACCTTTGACCCCGATGACGGCCGGCGGCGACAGATACTTAACATCCTGTTGATTGTTTTTATCGTTATGAGTCTGGCATATTTTATTGTGACACTGATATTTCACAATAATGTGGGCGCTCAACATTCAAGCATTTTGATGGGTTGGTCGGTATCAGCGGCGATAATCTGTACCCTGCTGCTGCTTGCCAACCGCTCACCCAGGCTGCCCGGTTGGGTCAGCGCCACAATTTTTATAGGATTCTTCATTGCTGGATTTACCCAAGCCGACGCGCCGGGTGAGCTTTACAACGGCAGAAGCCTGCTCATATGGGTCATCCCAATTATGCTCGGCGCGGTCATTTTTCGCCCTGAAGCGGTTTTTGCGATTACAACGATCATCGCCGGACTGATGCAGGCCTTCCCATCGCCCAACAACGCAGGGATCAATTATTACGCCATGATCGCCTTTTTTTTCATCGCTTTCATCTCCTGGCTGGGGATGTCAATTGCCAACAATGCCATCCGCGAGGCGCGCCGTCATGCGGCCAACAATGAAGCCATCTTGAAGAACATTGCCGACGGTGTGCTGGTGCTCGACTTGCAGGGCAATGTCCTCTCCGCCAACCCTGCCCTGCTCAAAATGATCCCCGCAGACGAACTCAACGAGATCATCGCCAGGCCGCTTGGCAAAGCCATCCATTGGAAGCGCAAAGTCTTCTCAGTCTCGGTCTCCGCAGTGCCCGAAATCGGGACAGTGGCCGTCTTCCGCGACGAGACGCGCCGCCACGAGACCGAACGCGCCCGCGACGTCCTGCTGGCCACAGCTTCCCACGAACTGCGCACACCGCTGACCGCTGTAATGAACTACCTTGAATTCATTCAGGTGCTGATCCGCACGGGCAAAATCAATACGGACGAATTCAACGAACACGTGGCCCGCGCCCTTGAGAACGTAAAGCGCCTGCAGGGCCTGGTGAACGATATCCTCGATCAGGCCCAGATCCAGGCCGGCGTGCTTAAGTTGAAGCATGAACCCTTCAACCTGCGTTCCCTGATCGAAAAAGCCCACCAGCTTCTGGAGATGCTGCTCGAAGAGAAGAACCTTTCCTACGAGTTGTCGGTAGCGCCCGATGTCCCGGCAGAGATCAGCGGCGACGCGAACCGGCTGAACCAGGTGTTGATTAACCTGCTCGGGAATGCGATCAAGTTCACCAACCAGGGCGGCATCCGGGTAAACGTATCCATGCTGCTCAAGGAAAGGCTGTCCATCGAAGTGGTCGATAGCGGACCGGGCATTCCTCCCGAACAGTTGCCCGACATCTTCGAGCCATTCCGGCGCGGCAGCAATTACGCCCAGCGCGAACGCCAGGGGGTCGGGCTGGGACTATCCATCGCAAAAGAGATCGTCACCCGTATGGGCGGCGAAATTTCCGTCTCTTCCGAACCAGGCAACGGGTCGGTCTTTACCATCTTGTTGCCCATGGAGACAGCATGACCATGCGGGCAAGTCTGATTTGGGCCAGGGATGGTTGTTGTTTTGAATAGGTCGGGGGAAGGCGCTGCGCCACATCATGATGGAAAGTTTCTCAACGCACACATTATTAATGAGCTGATATTTTCTCCGGCAGAAATTGAGCCGGAGCGAATATAATTACAGAAGAACGCCGCTCTGGCGGATGACTTTTTGTTTCTGAAAGCTGATGTGTGCCCGCGGGCATTATATGTGAATAGAGGCTGACCATGCTCCAAGATCTTTTCCGTATTCCCGACACCTTCGACCCCGATGACCGTCGGCGGCGCCAGATACTCAATATCTTGCTGATCTTTTTTGCGGTTGTTATTTCGGCAAGTTTTATTTTGACACTGATACTTTATAATATTTTGGGTGTTCAGCATTCGAACGTTTTGATTGGTTCGTGTATATTAGGCATGATCATCTTTACCCTGTTGCTGTTTGCCAATCGCTCGTCGAAACTGCCCGGCTGGGTTAGTGGCGCAATCTTTGTCGGCTTCCTCATCGCTGCAATTTCTCAGGTTGAGACGCCTAATGAACTCTATAACGGCAGAAGCCTGGTCACATGGGTCATCCCGATCATGATCGGCGCGGTCATTTTTCGCCCGGCAGCCGTATTTGTGATTACAACGGTCATCGCCGGGCTGATGCAGGCTTTCCCCCCGCCCAGCAATGTGGGGGTTAATTATTTCGCCATGATCACCTTCTTTTTCATCGCCTTCGTTTCATGGCTGGGGATGTCGATTGCCAACAATGCCATCCGCGAGGCGCGGCGTCATGCGGCCAACAACGAAGCCATCTTGAAGAACATTGCCGATGGCGTGCTGGTGCTCAACCCGCAGGGCAATTTCCTCTCCGCCAACCCTGCCCTGCTCAAAATGATCCCCGCAGACGAACTCAACGAGATCATCGCCAAACCGCTCGACAAAACCATCCACTGGAAGCGCAAAATCTTTTCGGTCTCGGTCTCCGCAGTGCCCGAAATCGGGACGGTGGCCGTCTTCCGTGACGAGACGCGCCGCCACGAGACCGAACAGGCCCGCGACGCCCTGCTGGCTACCGCTTCTCACGAGTTGCGCACACCGTTGACGGCTGTAATGAATTACCTCGAAATGCTCCAGGTA
>JBARBA010000057.1:0-12873 GCA_049792555.1 Anaerolineales bacterium | reverse complement strand
GTGGGAATGGGGCGCGTATCTCAACGCGGACGAGGAGGGCGGCATCAAGGTAATGATTTCGTCGTTTACCCGCCACCATCCGAACGTGACTATGACCAAGGCCAAAGTGACCGGCAATTACCCCAACTCGGTCATGGCAAAGACGCTGGCGCTGCGGGCCGGCTTCGACGAAGCCATCATGCTCGACCCCACCGGCTTGGTGGCCGAATGCACCGGCGAAAACTTGTTCGTGGTGCGCGGCGGCAAGCTTTATACCACCCTGCGCGCCAACATTCTGGAGGGTATCACGCGCGACTCTATCATTACGATGGCCGGAGACATGGGCTACCAAGTGATCGAGGAACCCATCTCGCGCGACCAGCTTTACATTGCGGACGAGGTTTTCCTGTGCGGCACCGCCGCCGAGTGCGTGGCCGTGCGCGAGATCGACTTCCGCACGATTGGCAGCGGCAAGATGGGGCCGATTACCGCAGCCATCCAGAAAGCATTCTTTGATACGGTGCGCGGCAACGGCAAGCGTTCCGCCGAATGGCTGGATTACCCGTAGAACTGCCAAATTGAACGAGGCCGGACGGACAATATGTCTGCCCGGCTTTTTTATCCTGATTGTGCAACGCTGTCCCAATAATTGACATTTGTGCTATATTTGGCAAAATTTATTTCGCCAAGGCGTTAGGCTCTCCGAGAATTTCCGTGATCTCCCCAACCCGTAGGTCGGGATTAATCCCGGCCTACGGGTTGGCCCCCAGGTATGGGCGTGTGTCACGTTGATTCTCAGAGAGCCGGGCGCTATCCGATCAAGAAAGGACGAAAATATGCTAGTCGGAGAACGGATGTCCAGCCCTGTTATTACGGTCAGCCCTGAAGCCTCCATGCCGGAGGCGTTTGACCGGATGCACAAAGAACATATCCGCCGCCTGCCGGTGGTGAACAAGGCGGGTGAACTGGTGGGGATCGTCGCCGAAGCCGACCTGCTCAAGGCCTCGCCGTCTGAGGGCACCACGCTCAGCATCCATGAGATGAAATATTTGCTGAGCCGAATTACGGTTGCCCAATTGATGACCAAACCGGTCATCACGATTACAGAGAACACGCCGCTCGAGGACGCGGCCCGCATCATGGTGGATTGTGAGATCGGCGGGCTGCCTGTCATGTGTGGGAGCAATGTGGTGGGGATCATTACGGAAACTACGCTGTTCCGAATTTTTATGGAATTGCTGGGCGCTCGAAAACCGGGAATGCGCGTCACGGCAGAAGTCCCCGATACGCCTGGGGAACTGGCGCGCCTGGCGCAAGCCATTTACGAGCGGGGAGGCAATATCGTGGCGTTGGGCACCTTCCAGGGAGACCTTCCGGGAACGGGGCTGTTCACTTTCAAAGTGGACGGAATTACCCGGGAAGCTCTTGAAGTAGCCATCCATCCCTTTGTTGACAAGATTATCGATATCCGCAGCACATCCGGCTCGTAATAGGCGCTATCTGCGCTTTTCCTGTATCTCCTCAATCATCGGTGGTTGAGTAGGCGGCGGTGCTTATCCCGCCACCGTATCGAAACCACCTTATAACAACAATTTCCTCGAAATATTGAAGTGATACCGCCTTTCCTTTATCGGTAAATTGACACTGTGTGTCGATTGACAAGCTTTGCCCATGCCAAATGGGCGCATAAGCTTTCATCCACAGCGATGGTGGCCGCCGGCGTCAGCCTGGCGCCGGAGCGACGCCAGGCCTTCACCACCTTGAGCGTGCGAGACAACCTGCTGCTGGGAGCCTACAAGCGCCGCCGCTCTGCCGCCGAGCTGGAAGCGGACCTGAAATACATCTATGACGTTTTCCCGATCTTGAAGGAACGCGAGCGCCAGCCCGGCGGCACACTTTCGGGCGGCGAGCAGCAAATGCTGGCCATGGGTCGTGGACTGATGTCCCGCCCGCGCCTGCTGCTGGTGGACGAACCCTCCGTAGGCCTCGCGCCCATCCTGGTGCGCGAAATCCTGCGCGTGGTGGCCGAACTGCGCGAACGCGGCGCGACCGTCTTGCTGATCGAGCAAAACGCCCAGGCCGCCCTCGACGTAGCCGACCGCGCCTACGTCTTCGAGAACGGCCGCTTGGCGCTGGAAGGCTCCGCGGCGGAGTTATGCTGCGACGAGCGTGTGCAGGGCGTGTATTTGGGTGGGGCGTAGACTTTTCTTCCGCGCGCGCTGCGACGGCTTAGGCCGCCGGGAGGTTCGATGGGCATTGGTGGAGTGGGTGTCCGGGATGATGAATTTGCAATTTGATTGCTCTCTCCAGATGGAAGTGAGTTTTGCAAATCGTGTTTTTTTGTCATACTGAAAATGATACAATCAGGGCAGGTCGTTGCATGGAGTAAATCATGTCCGCGAATATCAAGAAGATCCTGCGCGAGTTGAAGAGAGGCCTGGTTGCAATTTATGGCGACCAGTTGAAAGCCGTTGTCCTGTTCGGCTCGTATGCGCGCGGTGATGCCCATCCACCCGATTCTGATATTGATGTGATGCTCGTCTTGAAGGGTGAGTTCAAATATGGAGAAGTTCAGAAACGCTCATCTGAATTTGTTGCGGCCCTGTGCCTGGAACATGAGATTGTCATCTCGCGCGTATTTGTCTCGGAGGCGGAATATGCCCAGGGGAAAACGCCCTTGATGCTTAATATTCTCAAGGAAGGTGTGGCGGTGTGATCGCTCCTGAAATTCAACAACTGCTCAGTTACGCAAAAGAAAGCCACGAAGCCGCAAAAGTTTTGATGGATGGCGGCTTTATCGGTTTTGCCGCTGCTCAGTCTTATTACACCATGTTCTACCTGACCGAAGCGTTGTTGCTATCGAAAGGATTACATTATTCAAGTCATTCTGCGGTGATTGCCGCCTTTGGCAAGGAATTTGCAAAGACAGGTTTGCTCGACCCCAAATTTCACCGCTATCTTATCGATAGCGGAAGAACGGCGTGAAGATGGGCATTATGGCGGGGGACGAAAAATATCCGAAGAAGATGCGTTCGAATCTTATCAGTGGGCCGGGGAATTCAAGGATGCGGTTGAAGCATATCTGGGCAAAACCTGAATCGAACGAAAAGCCGTCACGCCCCCGGCGGATGTCCAGTCCGCCCTCGACGTGGCCGACCGCGCCTACGTCTTTGAGAACGGCCGCCTGGCGCTCGAAGGCTCCGCTGCGGAGTTGTGCTGCGACGAGCGCGTGCAGGGGGTGTATTTGGGCGGGGCGTGAGTATGCCGGAACAAAGTGTCTTTCGCCCCGTTGCAGCCTAAAAGGAATGGTACAGAACTGGAAGGATTATAATCAGGTTATGACACCCAATTTCCAGATTTTTGAAAAGGCCGATCACAAGATCATTTTTGGGGATGCCCTGGACGCGCTTGCCGCCATTCCCGAAGCATCGGTAGACCTGATTTTTGCAGACCCCCCTTATAATATTGGCAAGGATTTTAATGGTCGAAAAGACAGGTGGGAATCCGAGGAAGCATATCTTGATTGGTGCTACAAATGGTTGGATATTTGCATAAGCAAACTTAAGCCGAACGGCAGCTTTTACGTCATGGCAGCCACACAAGCCATGCCCTATTTCGATATTTATCTGCGCGCCAAATTAACTGTGCTCTCACGCATTGTCTGGTTTTACGATAGCTCCGGCGTGCAGGCCAAAAATTATTATGGCTCTTTGTACGAACCCATTCTCTTTTGCGTAAAAGACAAGAATGATTACACCTTTAACGCCCAGGATATCCTTGTGGAGGCAAAAACGGGCGCAAAAAGAAAATTGGTGGATTACCGCAAACCCATTCCGGCGGTTTACAGCGCTGAAAAAGTTCCGGGGAATGTTTGGGAAATGCCCAGGGTTCGCTACCGCATGGATGAATATGAAAACCACCCGACGCAGAAACCGATTGCCTTGCTGGAGCGCATCATTCGGGCAAGTTCCAATGTTGGCGATTTGGTCCTTGATCCATTTTCCGGGACGTTCACCACTTCTTATGTCTCAAAGCAATTGGGCAGGCGATCCATTGGGATTGAGATCGACGAGGAATATGTCAAGATCGGCCTTCGGCGTTTGCAAATCCTTTCGTCTTACAATGGGCAGGAATTAAGGCGGGAGCCGCGCACTTTCGAGAAAATCCCACAGGCTCAACAATCACTCAAGTTGTTCGAGTAATTCCCATGGAACACGAATTCACACCGCAGATTTTCCAAATTCTACAGGAATTCTTTGGGGACGATGGCATTGCAATTTTTGAGCGCAGTCCTTTGCTTCAATACCTGAACATCAAAACACGTTCAGCATCGAGGGGATCCAAATCGCGCGGCAGTTTTGCGAATGTTTATGCCCTTTATGTTCTGATCGAAGATTATTTGAAAAACAATTTTGACAGTCAGGGCAATTATGCGGAGTACGATGGAGCCAGGTTTACGGATTTACTTGCAAGGCAGAGAGAATTACCCTTCGGAAACAAGCTGCAAAACCATGCCCTGAATAGCCGCTTGAACGAGGAATTCAAGAAGTATTTTTCGCAGGTGGAGTTTTCCCCCATCCTGCGGAATGCCCAGACAAACCGCTATTGGATCAACGAAAACCTGCTCAAAATATCCGACAGCCGCAAAACGTTTAACATTGCAAGCGCCGCGATAGCCATCATTGACCGCTACGTCGAAACAAAACAAAGCGCGTTTCGGAATTTTATCGATACTTGCAAACGTCTCCAGGCAATTGCCGACGAAAATGATAGGGCGGTTTCAGCCTTCATCGAAAACCTGCTTGCCCCAAATTCAGACGCCCGAATATTCGAAATTGTCAGTTACGCAATATTGCGTTATCACTACTACGACCAGGTCGTGTATTTTGGCGTTGACCTCGATAACATCCACGAGGAAAGTCTTGTTCTTTACAAAACGGGCAGGACAAATGCCAATGACGGCGGGATTGATTTTGTAATGCGCCCATTGGGGAGATTCTTCCAAGTTACCGAGACGGTGGATGTTAAAAAGTATTTCCTTGACATTGATAAAATCGAGCGCTTCCCGATTACGTTTGTGATCAAATCCGATGAAGGCGTGGATACGCTTTTGTCCCGATTACGCAATGGAGCGACAAGGCAATATGGGGTGAAGGCGATTGTGGACAAGTACATGCAGTGTATTGAGGAAGTCATCAATACCCCGATATTGCTTGAGCGTTTCCAGGACGCAAAATCTCAAGGATACTTGCGGAATATCCTGGATGAAATTATTGCGCAAAGCAAAGTCGAGTTTAATTTCGACGATTTGGTATCTGAATAAAAGCAAGCTGCTACGTGATGTGTCCTGAAAGGTCACTGCGCCTGCGGTGCGCGCAGGCAATGCCCTGACGGTTCGTCTCGCGTAGCGGTTCACAGTGTCGAAGGGTATTGTCTGTGCGCCGTGTAAGGCGCATAAAATAGCGGCTGTGGTTATGTCACCTTCTTCAGAAAGGCCACTCCTCATGAATCCCCTCTCCCCTGAAACCATCTTTCGCATGGCCTTCGGCCTCCTATGGCTGGTCTACTTTGGCGTGCGGCTCTATTACCAGCGGCGCATCAAAAGCGGGCTGGAATACACGCGCGTCAATGCCCAGCAAGAGAAAAGACTTTTCAGCCTGTTTGCCCTGGCCTTTCTTTTGCTGCCGCTCTACTTGACCAGCCTGATCGATTTTGCCTCCCTGCCCCTGCCGGGCTGGCTGCGCTGGGGCGGCGGGGTCGTTGCCGCGTTGGGCATCTTCCTGTTCGGCTGGTCGCACCAGGCGCTCGGACAGAACTGGACGGCGGTGCTGGCCCTGGCAAAGGAGCACCAGATGGTGCAGAGCGGGCCGTATAAATATGTGCGCCACCCGATGTACTCGGCCTTCTTTATCTTCGGCATCGGCCTGGCGCTGCTCTCGGCCAACGTGCTGATCGCCATTATTTACCTGGGGCCGCTCTCGGTCATGTACGCGACGCGCGTCGCGCCGGAAGAAAAGATGATGGCCGAACGCTTCGGCGAACCCTACCGCGAATACGTGGGACGCACCGGGCGGTTGTGGCCGCGTTTGTGGTAAGGAGCGTTATCCACAGATTACGCAGATGACGCAGATTTTAAGATTTTAAAAATCTGCGAAAATCGGCGAAATCTGTGGATTTCTCTTGGTTTAGCTATGAAGCAACAACCGACCGAACCTCCCCAGGCTTTCTCGAAACTCAGGCACAACCTGCTGCCTGTCACGCTTGCCATTCTGCTGCTTTGCCTGGTTTGCTTGAGCCTGGGCGTTTTCTTGAGATCGGCGCAGCAACTGGCGAGGATGCCAAACCCTTTCGTCCACACAGCCACGCGGACGTTTTCGCCGCCCACGCGCACGCCGCCTCCTACCGCGCCGTACTACCTCCCCCTGCATCCAATTTCCACGTTCCGGCCATTGCCCACCTATCATTTCGATGACCGGGAATTTGTCACGCAATGTTTTAACATATTTATTCGTGGCGCGATCTCTACCCATTGCGATTCGTATATGCGTCCCCGCGCCACCAGCCGCGCGCCGGCGGCAACCCCGACGGTCACTTCCACGCCCACGCCGACGGCCACTCCCAGCCCGACGTTAACGCCCACGCTCCCCTCCACATCCACGCCCACCCGCACGGCCACGCCCACGTTTTTCGAGTCGCCGGTTACGCTGGCAGGCGCTTCGTTATCCTCCTTGTGCTGCTTCTCGGTTTTATTGATCGGCCTCTTGGTTTGGCTTGCGCGTCGCTGGTCGAAAAAACGATCATAGAGCATCTGTCGATCTTTGGCGCACTCATCTCCCATGCCATGCTCTCCTTGAACGAAGCCGGGTCGGACCCTGTTCTCCGCCCGGCTTTTTTCGTCCCAATGTGCGCAGCGCTGCTCCAACGCCTGGCATTTGTGCTATATTCAACGAGATTTGATCCCATTCCCCGAAGGATGTAAACAATGCCATCTCAACCTGCCAATGAAAAGAAGCTGCGAACGATCACGCTGGAAGAACACTATGCCACCCCGGCGTTTATGGAAGGGCCGGGGCGTGAATTCGCCGAACGGGCCAGGGCAGCCCGCGCCCAATCCCAGGTCGGCCCGATCAATGCCCACCTGGTCGAACAACTGTTGGACCTCGACAAGCTCAGGCTGGCGGACATGGACGCCGCCGGCATCGACGTGCAGGTGCTGTCGCTGAACTCTCCCGGCCTGGAGCAGCTCGAAGCGTCCGCCGCGCAGGCGCTCGCCCGCCAGGCAAACGACGAGCTTGGCGCGGCGGTGCGCCGCCATCCAAACCGCCTGGCCGGGTTTGCCGCCCTGCCGACCGCCGCCCCACAGATTGCCGCCGACGAACTGGAACGCGCCGTCCGGGAGTACGGTTTCAAGGGGGCGGTGATCAACGGCCACGTGCGCGGGCGTTACCTGGACGACCCGTTTTTCTGGCCGATCCTGGAGCGCGCTGAAATGCTCCAGGTGCCCATCTACCTGCACCCCACGCCGCCTCCGCAGCCGGTCATCCAGGCCTCCTACGTGGGCAACTTCTCACCCGAAGTGAGCGCCCAACTGGCCGCCTCCGGCTGGGGCTGGCACATCGAGACCGCCGTCCACGTGCTGCGCATCATCCTCAGCGGGGCATTCGACCGTTATCCCGATCTGCAACTGGTGATCGGCCACCTGGGCGAGGCGCTGCCGTTCATGCTGCCCAGGCTCGATCACAACCTGTCGCAGCAACTCACCAAACTGGAACGCCCGATCGGCGCTTACCTGCGCGAGAACCTGCACTACACCTTTAGCGGGTTCAACTACACCCCGAACTTCCTTGACCTGCTCTTCCAGGTGGGCGTCGACCGGATCATGTTCTCGGCGGACTATCCCTACAGTTCCATGCTGGCTGCCCGGAACTTCCTGGAGCAACTGCCGCTCAGCCCCGCCGACAAAGCCCGCATCGCGCACGGCAACGCCGAACGCCTCTTGCGGATGTAAAAGCACAGGGGTCAGTCACTTGCGAAGTGACTGACCCCTGTGCTGGCTGCTTTTTGAGTGTCATTTAGCCTGCCGGGTCAGGCGCGGCGGCTTTCTTTTTCCTGGGGGAGCGTTTGATTTCGCTTGTGCGCGTGCCGCCCGCCATTTTGTACTCGTTGCTGTCCTTGCCGTACCTGGCGCCGATGCCTGCCAACATGCGCACACTGAGCGCGCTCAGTTCTTTCTCGCTTGCGCGCAGGCTCTTCCTGGCTTCATCTGCCTGCGAGAGCAGCGCGTTGTAGGCGGATAGTTTGGCTTCCACATCCTGGATGGAGGCCTGGTATGTGGTCAGGGTCAGGCCGAACAGGTCGAACGCCGGGTCAAGCGCGGCCAGCCGGGTCTTGGAAAGTTTCAGCGCCGGGGACGAACTTTTACGGAAAGCCATCTGGAATTCTCCTTGATGAACGCGGCGCTTCCTTGTGGAAGCGCCGCGTTTGCCTGCTGCTTTTTGAGTGTTATTTGGAGCCGCCTGCTGAATTGGCCGCAGCGGCCGCCGCCTTTGCCTTGGCAGGACGCTTGATCTCACTCTTGCGCGTGCCGCCCGCCTTTTCGTACTGGCTGCTATCCTTGCCGTATGTGACGCCGACGCCTGCCAACATGCGCTCACTGAGTTCGCGCAGTTCTTTCTCACCGGCGCGCAGGTTATTGGCAGCGTCATCGGCCTGCGAAAGCGCCGCGTTGTAGGTGTCTAACCTGCCTTGAATATCCTGGATGGCAGCCTGATACTTGGCAAGCGTCAGGCCGTTGCCCAGGTCGAGCTTTGGGTCAATCGAGCTCAACGCTGACGAGCGGATGCGGGAACTTTCCACCACCGGGGACGAACTCTTTTTGAAAGCCATTGTAAATTCTCCTTTTTTGCTGAATGGGGGAACGAAAAGCCTGTCACTCTCGCTTGAGAGCCAGGCAGCTCACGAAACACAAGATTGAAAAGGGTGGGTGCGTTATCTCGTGTCACACGTACGTTATCTCCAGAGACACGCACATTATAAAATAACACACGTACATTGTCAAGTAATGCACGTGTGTTATTTCCTGGTATACGTTTGTTATCTCCTGGAAGACGTGTGTCACTTCCCGTAGCACGTATGCTATCTCCAAAAATGCGTATGCCATCAAGTAACATACGTGTTATACGTCCTGGTAGACGTGCGCCACTTCCTGATATACGTACGTTATCTCCCGACGGACGTGTGTTACTTCCTGGCACGCGTCCACTATCTCCAGAAACACGTACGCTACCAAGTAATACACGTGCGATACTTCCTGGCATACGTGCGCTACTTCCCGGCGCACGCACATTATTTCACGGAAAACGCGCATCGCCAGACCGTCAACTGCAAGGATTGGATGGGCCGGGAGCTGCCGGGGCTTGACGCCGCGCATTTCTCCTGCTTCCACGGATGGCGATCGCCTTCACGGGTTATTTTAATCCCAAACGGCTTGACGTTGCAAGCGATTTGGGATTGCTGCTGCTTTACGACAATGCCAAAGGCGGGTAGAATGAAAAAATAATGGGCAGTTAACGAAACCCCAAACACATTTAACCAGGAGAAAAATAAATCCATGAAAACCGGCATGCAACAACCCTGGCTATGGTTCTTCTGGACACTGGCAACGGCCCTGAGTTGGGTTCTGGTTGTCTATCCCGGCTTGAGACTAAGACACCTATTTCTTTCATCCTGGCAGATGCTGCCCGAAACAGCCTGGACCTTGTTTTTGAGCACCATCGTACTCGGGTTGTTTGTGGGCATCTTCCAATACCTGATCTTGCGCTATTCCGTCCCCGTTTCGTTGGAATGGGCGCTTATTTCCGCATTCAGTTACGCCGTTGGGTCTGCGTTGGCCTTCCTGCTTTCAAGTTTATGGCTTGGCGCCCTCTGGCCGGATGCCCTCTCCGGCTCTGAAACTACACGGGTATTGATGCCCGTTGATCTCACCATGTTGATTGGCGGAGCTTTAACCGGACTGATTCAAGCCTGTGCCGTGAAATACAAATATAATTTCATATTCCAAATCCAGCCCAAGCGAAAAATTCTGTTATGGACGTTGGCAAACGCAGTAAGCTGGGGAGCTGGTTCCATTGCGTCAATTTGGGCATACTCGCTGCCTGTTTACCAGCAAAGCGGTGTCGCCGGTTTGATGGTCGGCGCAATGACGGGGCTGGTCTTCCTGGTCTTGTTGGAACAAAAACCGGCGAGCTAATTCAGCCGCCGGTGGCAAAAACGATAAGCCGGGCCGGACACATATTGTCCGCCCGGCTTTTTTCGTCCCAATTCGCGATTCGCGCGGCGCTGCCTCAGGGTTTGACATTTGTGCTATATTTAATGGAGTTTCGTCCCGTCCGCAGCCTAATTTCCATCTCCATGATATTGTGGCGAATGAACACTCGAGGTGATAAAACTATGCAAAAGATACAAATAGGCAGGGCTATTATTAAATTGACAGATCGTTGCCAAATGAATTGTATCTATTGTGCCAATAATGATGGAATCGCTGAATCCGGTAGAATGTCCTTAGAAACTTTAGAAGATATTCTCACGAGATTTTCACCAAGAGAAGTAGAATACACCGGGGGAGAGCCTTCAATATGCTTTGATTTCTTAATTCAGGCGATAGAAAGAGCTAAAAGAATAACGCCCTTTGTGATGGTTAATTCAAATATGGAGCTGCTTAATGAATGTAAGCTTAAACAATTAGATTCTGCAGGACTAACTTGTGTACATCTGGCAATTCATACGCTCACACCAGGGTTGCATAAAAGCATTAGGGGAAACGATAGGGCTGATATCAAGAAGGTGTTAGCGAATATAGAATATATCCTTAATGATACAGCCATGTCTTTAATGTTTGAATTTGTGCCAATGATTTCTAATTTGCACGAATTCAAACAGGTGTATGAATATATACTAAAAAAAAGGAGAGTATTTGGAGATCGCATTACGAAACTTGAAGTTCAAAGGTTGATCCTTCGTGGAAGAGCAGTAAAAGATTTATGCACTAATATAGAGGATCAAATTTCAGTTATTGAGACAATTGGCCATCCCCAATTACCAGTAGAACTCCAATGTTTTGGAAAGCTATCATATAGCATGAAAGAGAAGGGATTTATGATCCATCAATGCGGTGCGGGAAAAGAGAATTTTTATTTTGATGTTCAGGGCAAGGTGCTTGTTGATAATTTTTCTGGTGTGGTAATAAAAGATAATTATAAAGAGCTTGATCTTCACGATGTAGCGCAACAAAAAGAACCGGAACTCTTTGTTTGTCCTTTAAGGGGAGAGAGTTAGTATTACAGCTTATATGGAGTAAAATTCCCAGCGCACACAATCGCCTTTCAAAGGAGTCTTCTTAATGCAACAACGTTTACTGGTAAGCGGCGATGAAGCCGTGGCGCTGGCGGCGCTGGGTTTTGGCATCGCCTTTGGGACGGGCTATCCGGGGGAAGGTGACTGTCACCTTTCTCCCCAGAATATTGAAAAGATGCGTAAAATATACTTATGACGTACCAATCTGTTGACCAGCTTCAAAAAGTTCTTGCCGAAAAAGTATTTCACTATACCCAGGATTCCAAAAAGGCGTCGGGGAGAGCGCTTGGAACATTGGTGGAAATTATTACCTTTTATTTACTCAAATCTTGGGGATTTGAACATTCTGTGGCGATTGAACGGCCTCTGGCCGAGTACGGCAATCCCGACATAACGCACAACGTCGAGTACTCTTTGCATCCAATTCTCAGACAATACGAATTATCTTTGCCAGCCAAATTGCCGGTTACATCCACCCGCTTATTAAAAGCGATGGAAAACGTTTTTTCTTCGGAAGGCTTTGAAAAATATGGAAATACGCTTTTAACAAGCAGCATGATCTTAAGAAATTCTTGTATTCTTGCGAAAAGAGAAAACCCATATCCGTCGCATTTATCGGCAAATCTTCTTTCCAAATCAGATTCCGGTTTCTCGGTCACTATTTTGGAGCAATATTCAAAACCTTATGCGATGTTCGAATGTAAGCGGGTGGGGGTGGAAGAAGGGATGCGAAAAGGGCCTCAAACCATCGAAAAAGCCAAGCAAGGAGCCTATGTTGCCAAAGCAGTTTCTTCGCTTTACAAAGTTCGTATCCCGTCGGGGGAGTTGCGCGGATTAATTTACAAATCGGGCAATGAAATTTACAGCAAACCTTATGCTGAATTGATTGCTGAAATCGTAGAGTCTGACAACCGGGATTTGTTGAAAGACTTTATTTTGACGGTGGGTGTCGTAAGCAATCACGGAAATTGGTTTACTTCTGATAACCACAACAAAGAACTTAAAGTATTGGCTCAATCCTACGATTGGCTTATTTTCCTTACGGATGCAGGGTTAACAGAGTTTATTACCGAACTTTTGCTTCAACCCAAACCATTATTGGAGCCAGCAAGAAATGCTTTTCTGGCAAGTTATACAGGAGAAAAGAAAAAGAACTCTTTTACAAAAGTTCAAATGAATTATGAAGCAGACCAGGTTTTGCAATCCTATTTTCGAGACAACGTGGAACGCATTCAAAACTGGTTCAATATCATTACACCTGTGGGTGGGACAATGCAAAATATTCATTTTCAGATTTCGCAATTACGGGACAAGAATTGGGAGGAAATACATTTATTATGACAGCCGGGCGACAGTCGGTTAGCAAAAAGAAAGATTGGCAAACCCCCAAAAAATACGTGGACGCGGTAAAAGAAGTTTTTGGCGGAACCATTCACCTTGACCCTTGTTCCAGCCCCTATTCCATCGTGAAGGCCGAAGTCGAATACAGGTTGCCTGAACACGACGGTTTATCCCAGATTTGGAATTTTCCCACCATCTATG
>JBARBA010000056.1:0-15191 GCA_049792555.1 Anaerolineales bacterium | reverse complement strand
CAAGTCCACAATCCAGTCGTAGCCGTCCACGACGATAATACCGTCAGTAATGTTATTGAGTACGGCATCGCGTGAAATGGCAAGCGCATCCCGCCGGCGCAGCGCTGCCAGGGAGAGAACAACGAGGATGACGCCGATGACCAGCCCCAGCACCGCCGCAGTAAAAGGCGGCAAGGGACTCGCCCCCAAAATATCCAGGGCGCATCCGATGGCGGCAAGTACCGTCGCAATAATAACGGCATAGAGTTGCCAATCATAGACGCCGCGGTTGTGGGCGGCAAAACGCACGAGATGAAAGCAACCTATTGCCAGAAAAGCATAGGCCGAAGCCACAAAGAGCCAGTAAGCGAGGCGCACGTCGGCAACGGGCGGGAAAAGCATGGTGTTGACGATGCGCGCCGTGTTGGCGGGGTTCCACACCCAACCGTGGAATTCGTTGGTGAAAACCAGCCCAACAAACAAGGCGGGAATAATGCCAAGCGCAAATTGCGCGCGACGGGTGAGCCAGTGTCCCAATCCTGCATACTGCAGCGCCAGACAGAAAAACACGGTCGGCACAATTGCAAAACCCACGTAGCACATCTTGTACCAGAATAGCCTGGCGGCAAAATCGGCGCTAATTCCTTGCAACGCCCGCGCCAGGGTTAATTCAGCGCAGGCGAATAGCAATATCGCGCCGGCCTTCCAGGTGGGCCGGTGTCGGCGCTCCAGAACGACATAAATTCCCGTCAGGGCAAAACCGGCGGCAGCAAAGATTGAAATCAAAATGTCGACTGGCATGACCCTTCTCTTTCTGCGATTACTACGCCAGGGCCGCGATGAACTCGCCGGCGGTGGCATAACGCGCCTCGGGCGATTTCGCCATGGCGCGCTGGATGGCGCCGGCAGCTTGCGGAGAAATATAAGGCGCGAGCGCATGGGCGTCCGGCGGCGGCTCCATCAGGTGCGCCATCAGCAAGGCCCCCGTCTGATTGTATCGGAAAGGCAATTGACCGGTGAGTAATTCAAAAACCATGATCCCAAACGAATATACATCGGCGCGCCCGTCCACGGCGGGCGTCGCCTGGATTTGCTCCGGCGCAATGTAATCCAGTGTGCCCAGCAACGCATCGGCCTGGGTCAGGTGGGTCTTGCTGCCGACCAGCTTGGCAATCCCAAAATCCATCAGCACCGGACGATACGCCTGGGCTGTTTGTCCGTTATGATCCTGGATGGGTTCGAGCATAATGTTGGAAGGATTAATATCGCGATGCACCAGCCCCTGGGTGTGAATGTAATCGAGGGCTGCGGCGATGGGCGCAAGCATACGCCGGGCCTGGGCAAAGGACGGTCGCCCTTGCGCCTGGAGGTGCTCGCGCAGGTTTTTGCCGGCAACATATTCCATGACAATGTAATACACGTCTTTATCCTGGCCGAAGCCAAACACCTGGACGATATTGGGATGGCGCAGTTGCGAACCGATGCGCGCTTCCTGTTCAAGGCGTTGGTAGAAAAGCGGGTCGCCCGCCAATTGTGCGGCCAGCAATTTGATGACGATCGGTTGGCTTAACTCAGGATGCCTGGCCCGGTAGATTTCGGCCATGCTGCCGCGCGCAATCAGTTGAAAGTCGGTATAGCTGCGAAAATCTGTGTTGCGCAGAACGAGCGCCGGGTTGCTGATGGGGACATGCGGCGCAGCCTGGGCGGCTTTTTGGTAGTAGTCAATCTGGATGTTGTAAAAGCGCCGGTCCACAAAGCGCACCAAACGGTAGCGCACCGGATGGAACAGCGCGCCTGCGCTGGCAGCGGCCAAGCCGAAGGAAACCAACTCATATTGTCCCTGGGTAAGCAGGGAAACGGCATAGACCACGCCACCGAAAACCGCCGCCAGCAGGATGGTCAACGCGCCATAGGCCAGTGAACGGTTGATAATGAAGTCAATGTCCCACAACCGGTAGCGCAGGACAGCGATAGCTGTCACTACAGGGACAAAGATAAACAGGAAGATGATCAGGGGATTCGGCAGGAGAGGCGCATAACCCAGGACGATGGGCAGCGAATAGCATGTCACCATCAACATCGACGGAGTAAAAGCGCCCCAGAAGATCCAGCGCAGTTGGGCCTGGGCAACCGGCTCATGCACCACAATGGCCGAACGGATGAGACAAGCGGCCGACAGGAACACCTGGGCGCCTCCCACGATCAGGCTAACCCGGTTGCCCCTTTCCAGCGCCGCGCTCCACGTTGGGGAGAGAGCCATGGTTACCCCGATGGCAACCGGGCAAGCCAGGTAATTGATCCATAATATCAGCCGCGGAAAACGTTCCAACAGTGGATGAGGGCGTGGAAAAACCAGGAAGAAGTGGCAGGCCAGCGCAAAGGCGACGCCATACGTGACCTGCTCCCAGGCCAGGTGAACCCAGAGCGGCCAGCGCCAGGGCAGGATGGCGTATTGGAAATTATAGCCATCCCCCCAGATTTGCATGGAAACGACAACGCAGAAAAACAGTAACAATTGAGCCGTCAGTTCGCGGGGACGCTTCCAGAAGACGAACAGGCCGGTAGCCAGGATGGCCAGGAAAATGATGAGTTGAGGCAGCCAGCGCTTGACGATGGCGATGAATGAAACCGGCGCGAGGCGCAGCGGCAGCGTCAGGGTTTGCCCATTCCGCCGGATTTGATAGACGACGGTCCCGCCGTCGCGCCACTCCGGCCCGCGCGCCGCGTCCCCCAGCCACTCGTCCACCGTATGACCGCCTGCCCTGAGAATTACATCTCCCACTTGCAGCCCGCCTGGGCGCTCTTCCAGGATCCACTGCACGCGGAAACCTGCGGGGGTAAAACTCTCCAGGTCGCCGGTAGCGCCGTCGGCGGGCAGCCAGTGGTAAAAAACAAACAGGCCGACGCCCAAACACGCGCAGAAACCCAACAGGATACAGCACACCCAGGGACGCAGACCGGTTTGCTGCATACGTTAAACCCCCGCCGGTTCTCTGCCCACCCACCACAGGCCAAAACGATATCCCAGCCAGGCCAGCGCCGCGCCGCCAACCAGGTCGGGCAGGTAGTGCTGGCGGGTAAACAGGGTGGAAAGCAGGACGATAACGACGAAGCCGCTCCACAGCCACCACAAGCCGGGATGCCAGCGCTGCCAGAACAAAGCGATCAGCACGGTAAGATAGGTGTGCAAACTGGGAAAGGCATTGTAAGGCCGGTCGTTATTGTAGATGGCCCGCATCAGGTCGATATCCCAACCGCTCCCCGTCAAAATGGGCCGTTCAACGTAGGTGGGGAAAAGCAGGTAAATCACGTAGCTGGTCAGCATGACCGTCAATGCGCCAATGCCGAGGGCTTGCAAAAGCGCATAGTCCATTTTCGTCGCCGCCCAAACGAGACAGACCACCCAGGCGATCATGCTGAGTTGATAGGGCAGCGCCCAGACCGGCCAGAGCGGAATGAGATTATCCAAAGGCGTCTTAAACACAATGCCTCCATGCGCCAGACGATTAATCGGCACATAGAGCCATGGAATGGTAAGAAGGGTTATTAGCCAGCCCACACGCCGGCCGGTTTGCGGGCTGCCGGATAACGCTATGCTCATAAAAGCCCCGAAAGGATTGGAGGAAAGTATTAAGAGTAAAAAGGACGAATTTGAGTATACAGCCTTTTAGAAATCTGCACAAGCAAGATGCGCGGCGCATTGCAGAATCGAAAAGCCGCTCCGTAAAGCGGCTTTTCGATTCTCGCATCCCTGCGCAACAACATGCGCCCGGTCAGTCCACCTGAAAGCGGCAGTCAACCTTCGATCAGGCGCAACAACTCCGGCAGCAGCTTTGACGTGGTTGCAATGGCTTCGTTGTGTTTGTGGCCGGGTTTGCCGTCCCAACTGCCGAAGTAACCGCCCGCCTCGCGGAAAATGGGCGGGAAGGGGCTGCAATCCCAGATGCTCATCACCCCGTCGAGCATGGCTTCGGCGCGCCCGGTGGCTACCAGCAGGTAGCCGTAGGCGTCGCTCCAGCCGCGCAGCATGTAGGCGGCTTTTTGGATGCGCCCCCAGGCGGCGACGCGGTTGCCTTGCTCGAAGCTGTGGACGCTGGTGTAGCAGACGCAGGCCCGCTCCAACGAGTCGAGCTGCGAGACGCGCGCGCGGCGACCGTTCCACCAGGCCCCTTCGCCGTCGGCGGCGGCCAGCATTTCGTCGGTGCCGGGGCAGTAACACACCCCCACGCGCGACTCGCCCTCGATTTCCAGGCCGATCAGCACCCCGTAGAGCGGGACGCCGCGCATGAAGGATTTCGTCCCGTCGATCGGGTCGATGATCCAGCGAAACGGGTTGCCCTGCCCCGCAGTTTCGCCGTACTCCTCGCCGACGATGGCGTGGCCGGGGTAGGCGCGCTCGATCTCCAGACGGATAAATTCCTCCGTCGCCCGGTCCGCCGCCGTGACGGGGGTGTCGTCCGGCTTGTAGTCGGGACGCAGGCCAGTGTTGAAATAGCCAAGCGTGATGCGCCCGGCGCGGTAGGCCAGGTTGGTGGCAAAGTCAAGGTAGGGACGAAGATTCATATTCACCTTCTGCTTTTATGGTTAATGATGTGTCTCGTGTTGCGTATTCCGTATTGCGTAAGCCTTCAAAACGGAACACGTATACACAATACGGATTTTACCCCGTCGGCGCAAGGCTGGCGGAACATAAGACCGGCCTCTCGAATAAACTCCACTCAAGCGGACGGCGCATCCTTTTTGCTCCAGACCCGGATCTTGATGACCACTGTTTTGAACGCATTCTTGGGGTGCGGATCGATGACGTCATATTCCACTTGCTCGATTCTGGCCTTTGCGATCAATTCGCTCGTCTCCAGGGTGACGATCTCTTCGAGATGGATGGGCATGGTCTGGCCCTTTTTCTCCAACTCTGCGCGCAGCGTTTCCTGGCTGTAGCAAAACTCGCTCATTACTATTTTGGACAACGTTTGGGAACTGCGCGCGTCGAAAAGCCAGATTTCCAGGGCGGTTGCCTGGTTGGAGGGTGTGCCGGTCGTTTTTGCAACCGTCAATCCGCAGTCGCCCAGGTAATTGGATGATTTTTCGATCTCAAAGGATAAGTCAAAGAGCTTGTCGTCCGTCGTGTAAGTCGCCAGGTATTCGGCCAGCGGCGCCACGCCTGCCCCGTCTTTGGGCCTCGCGTCCAGGTCGATCTTGTGCAGGGTGGCATTCGAAGCCTTGCCTTTGGGCAAACGAGCTTTTTTGAAAGGCGTCATCACCCTGGAAAACCAGATTGCGATGCCCAACACCAACACTGCGAGCGGTAAGAAGATACAAAGCTCAATGCTCAACGAAAACGAAGATTCTGCGCCCGGCTGAGACGTTTGTGGGACGTATGGCCGCGGGGTGGGCCTTTCCCCGGCAACCCACTGTCCGCGCCAATCGCCCATATCGCCCAGCGCCGGGCCGGAGAGCGTGCCGCCGCCTTCGCCGGAACAATCGTCGCGGTTGCTTTGCATCATCCCCACGCCAAAAATGCGCCCCTGGTCAACGTCCAGGATAAAGTGGATGGCTTTCCCGTCAAAATAAAAAGAAATCGGGTGCGACGAGCCGCTTTCTTCGACCAGGTCCCCGTCAAAGTTGGCCCACGTGTCGCTGCCAAACGCCACCTGCCCGGTGACAGTGTCGTTGACATCCGGCCCCTGGCGCACATAGACGCGCAGGTTCAACTTGCACGTCGCCACAACGTTGACGCCGGGGGTGCGGGGTGGGGTGGCCAGCGCCATTTCGCAAGCCGTCAAAAGCAAAGCGCAAAGGATGAGGAAGAGAAGTAAGGTTGGTTTTTTCATGTCGTTTTTGGCCGGTGGGATGAAAGGGGACGGTCATCCTGGCGGCATCGTCCCCGTGGGAAGCGCCCTGTAAGAGACTGTTTCTTAAAGCCCTTTTAGGACACGGAAAACACGGGTTGCGCGGAGTTTCACTGAAAAAATCTCGTAAAAAGCAGCCCTTTTCCGTGTTTTCCGCGTAATCCGTGTACAGAAAAGAAGGCGACAGGGACTTAAGAAACACTCTCTAAGGGAAAGATGACTGCCACCTGACCTGAAGCAATGTGTTTAGCGCAAGGCAAAGGCCGCCAACAGCCCACCGGCGACGTAGGCCAGGACCCACCAGCCGTAAGCCAACCAGGTATAGGCTTGCAGGTTTTTGGAAATCGGCTCATGCTTCTTTGCGCTGCGCCAATGTCGCCAAATCAGCAGGGTATCCACCAGCATACCCGCCAAAGCCGAATACCCCAAGACCCCATGCGGCGTGATCGGAATGTTTCGAGAGCCGATCATCATGACCGCCGTAGCGGTAATATCCAGGACAAGGCCCAGGGTAAGCGCCGTCAAAACGAACCTGGTGAGGACGCATTGTCGTTGTTTGGCAAAAATGAAGATGGAATAGGCGATCAGCGCGCCGGTCACAATGATCGTTCCGGTGATTAGAATTGGGTTCAATTTCGTGTCTCCTTACCTGTTATGAAAATAACGTAGGGCGGAATTCATTCCGCCTTACACCCCGCCCCCAATTTTCATCCATCGGGGTGTTGCCAAAACATGATCTCTGACTTAAGATTGTTCTCGAAGGTGGCCCCCGCTTTGCAGGGCTTCATCCTTTGCGGAAAGGCGGCCGTTATTACCAATTGACGCGCCATACGGAATAGTCGTTCAACACCTGATAATTTGGCGAAGTTTTATCTTGTGCTTTTAATTCCGACAAGGGGATTCTAAACTTTTTGTAGTGCGGGATGCGTCGAACATTCACTTCGATGTCCCATTCATAAGCAACTGCGTCGAATTCCTTCAACTCATAAGTATCCTGGAATGAACCATTCTCTTGCCGCATTTGCTTATATTCATCAGCGCTCCCATATCCAAACGAAAATCGCTCCTCCCACCTAAAAAAGCCCATGCTTTCCATGCCCGTTAACAAACACGGACAAATCAAATTTTTCTGGATGTGCTCGAAATATATTTTGATGGTCGATGGACTGACAGCCGGTATTTCACCTGCGCCAAAGACTTGCTT
Source organism: Anaerolineales bacterium (assembly GCA_049792555.1). Classification (GTDB taxonomy): domain Bacteria; phylum Chloroflexota; class Anaerolineae; order Anaerolineales; family Villigracilaceae; genus UBA5195. The sequence goes on along the minus strand of JBARBA010000056.1, from coordinate 8,159 downwards.
GATTCTGTCGAATTGAGCATCGATTGATTCTGCCATCATTTCTTTTTACCTAGATTCATGCAGGGATAAACGCCGTAGCGCAACGCAATGTGTTGGGGGGAAGATTTTGATGGGCCGGAACATGGGCTATTCTCCTTGCTGCCTGGATTTCATTAGGGCAGCCATCAGCCTGCCGTTCCCCGATCCTTTGAGCCGCGTCATTGCATCCAACGCCTTTTGCCGTTTCAACGCTTTTTGCGTCGCTTCCTGCTCATCGAATGTTACGGTTAAACGAGTATCCGGCGACAGCGCCAACGCGCGGATCAGCTTCTCCAATTCCGAAAAAGTGAGATGTTCGAGGATAGCCATGTCAAATGCTCCTTGCTGATGCAATCTAAACGTTTGAAAAAGCCTTCTGCCCGGTTCTGGGCTGGCGGCGGGGTGGGTGACGTAGTCTCCGTAGTGCAACGGAGTGGGATGCAATCCCCGTAGTGCAACGGAGGGGACTGTCCCGCCGAGCATAATTAGGTGCGCCACCAGCATGGAAGCCGCCAATTCCGGGTAATTCCAGACCAATGTTTTCAACTCAGAACAACGATGACACTCAACCGATTTATGATCTTTAAATGTCGCTTCGATTTTCGTACAACTCATCGCTTAAGTGTAAGCCAAACCAGCCATTTTGTGTAATTTAAAATAAAAAGCCCCGGCAATCAGCCAGGGCCTTCAATCTTTCATACTTACGCAAAGATATATTCAGGTCGCGCGCTGATCTTTTTCTTGATACTCAGTTCATTGCGTGGGTGCCCAAATACCCGCTGTTCTTTGGCTTGTATGCAAACCACCATATCCCGCATTCCATTCAGCGTAACACCCGTATCACTCAAACGCCAGGGCTTTTGCAGGTTGAAGTGCTCAGAAAAATCCTCCACGCCCTCAATCGCCATGCCAACAACTTCGCGGTTGTCACTGCGGTAAAGCACAGCCACATGCGCATCAATAAAATGCGTCACAATCGTAGGGTTGCTTCCATCATCTGGCACAAAGCACAAATACAACGTATCCATTTCAGATTCATAATCCTGCTCTGGCTGTTTTCTTCTGTTCTTTTTCCATAACGTTGTAGATAAATCGAGAATCTTCTTTTCCTGCATTTTACAACTCCGGTTCTTCACCATCGTGCATTCCGGGCACAGATATTGCGGTAACAAACTCGCCCGTTCCATTACAGGTTTCATCGTCAAACCGAATGACAATTCGAGAGTAACGGTCTGTTATACCTTTTCCGTAATAGATCATTGATCTTTCGAAGCCTTTTTTGTGCGAACGGTAACGTATGCCCGTAATTGGCTTTCGCAAAGCATCAAGGATCACATCTTCATTACCATCAAACTCACGGTGACGCTGCATATAATTTTTTGCAGAACCAACAATATGATCTTGCCAGCGCGCTTCTGTACAAATAATTCGATTACCTTTCAAATCATTCGTGTCAAAATGCAACTCTTCTTCACGATCCATGCCAACATGATCCCCCATCGGGTAATTTATAAATAGTTATAACGAATCACAGCTACATTATACTCAGATGTAAGGCATGTAACATTGCATCTTTGACGAACTTATAACGGTTACTACTTAATTTCACCTTTAGCGCCATCGCGGCACGACTGCCAAGTACCTGACAGGCCCCGCAACTTTGCGCGGACCATTTCTCTTTGCGGATAGGTCTTCCCCATCAATTCGCGATTTCGGTCTTCCCAATATTTTCGATTCCGCTCGGCGGATTCGAGCACTTCCTGATATTCCTTTTCCACTTCCTCCTGGTGGAGGCGGATGTAATCAAGAATATCCAACATTTCCTCGTCGGTCAACTCGTAAATATCGCGGATGTTTTTCAGCGACTCGCTTTTTTTCATCGCGCCTAGAATATCATACAAAGTGAGACGGGAACCTTTTACGGTCAATCCTCTTTCGGTTTGAATCACCGTCCGATTTTCGCGCGGCAAGGGACCGTCCGCCTGCAAAAGTTTATCCACCAACTTCTGCGAGCGCAGGACGGCCAGTTCGCTTTGTGAGCGTCTTATCTGCTGCTCCAGTTGCAGGATGCGGTCATTTACTTGCCGGGGAGATGGCTTTGGTGTCATCTCGCGCTCTCCAGCGTGCAGATTGGTTTTTCCAGTTCCGAAAAAGTGAGATGTTCAAGCGTAGCCATGCCAAATGTTCCTTGCTGGTGCGGTCTAAACGTTTGAAAGAGCCTGCTGCCCGGTTCTGTACTGGCGGCGGGGTGGGTGACGTAGTCTCCGTAGTGCAACGGAGTGGGGCTGCCCCGCGGACCATCATTGGGCGCTGCCATCGGCAACCTAATAATCGATGGTCATTAATAGTTCGCCTTCTAATGCCCAAATCGTGAACAGAGCGTTCGGATTTTCATTGTTTCTTTCCATCCAAACTCTAATCAGTTCTTTAGGACATGTCTTAAAGTATATACCCGAAAGTTTTCCCAAAAGGATGGCTGAGTCTTGGGCTGTCATTCCAGATATGACTCTATTTAAACTCTCGGTTAGATCTTTAGCCGCTGAAGATGGAAACTGAATAAATCTTGGTTGTATTATGTCAGGGGAAGACTTCCATCTTTTTGCGAAGATATACTTAATCGAGGTAGTTGTTGCCCACATTGCCTTTCTCATTAGCCTTTCAGTCACATATCTGCTGTTATCCACTGTTTCATCAGGCTTTATGCTTTTGACGGTTTCAGCGACAGCAGAAATAACAACACTTACATCTTCATAAATTATTCTAGAAAGAACATTCTCTATGGTCGTATCATGCTTTCTTTTAAATTCGGTTTTATCGTAATGCCTTAATATGCTACTTGCCCGAGCATTACCTTGACTCCATGTGCGTTCATACTCATCCATTAACGGTTGAAGTCTTTTTCTTATCTCTCGTTTTCTGTTCCAATCGTCAATTGGTGGCATTGTGATTTTCTCGAGAATCCTAAATTTTCAACCAACTACTTTTGTGTTTTTCTCAGCGAAGCGCCATCGCGGCAGGACAGCCAGTTCGCTTTGTAAACGTCTTATCTGCTCCTCCAGTTGGAGGGTGCGGTCATTCACTTGCCGGGGAGATGGCTTTGGTGTCATCTCGCGCGCTCCAGCGTGCAGATTGGTTTTTCCAATTCCAAAAAAGTGAGATGTTCAAGCGTAGCCATGTCAAATGTTCCTTGCTGATGCGGTCTAAACGTTTGATAGAGCCTTCTGCCCGGTTCTGTACTGGCGGCGGGGTGGGTAAATTGCCCCGCCGACCATCATTGGATTGAGTCTATCGAAACACATTTCCTCATTCGGTTTTTCGATTGGGTAGCATCTTATCGGAAATCTTGTTAATTGCTTTCACTCCTGGTTCCTTAACTCCATACTCATGTTTGACGATTATCATCTTTACAAGATATTTGATATCGTCTAGTGCTTGGCGCGAGGCATAGCTATAGAGATACTGACTCATTAGGGCACGATACACATCCATAAGATAAAACGAATTTTTCGATACGGACGCGATATAACTTTGAACCTGTGTTTTCCACTCACGCGGCCTCTGGATAATCAACAACAATATCAAACCATGCTGTATGAACTCAGTGTTTTTTTCATTATTTAATTGGTCAATTAATAGCGGACCCATTTTACGAGAGAACAGATCATTTTGATACCAAGAGATTATATTGTAGGGTACCGCTGATAATATTTCATTAAATCTTATCTCTGGATCATCATTGAAGGTCTCACTCAACAAAATTCTTGTTCCTTCAAATGTAGCATCCCCTTTTGCTGCGAGTATTGGGGACAAAACAAATATAACCTTTGCCAACTGTTCCATGGATTGCGTAATTAGCTGAAGCAAATTACGTTTTATAACTGGATCAACATAGTCACTATTTCGGATGGCTCTTGCTCCCGCTATTGTTAAATGTCTTAGAGTAGTCAGTGAATATTCTTGAAGGATATTTTGGACTTCTTGGTAATAAGGTCGTATTTGATCACGAGTACGGTCAGCATACTGGTCTTTGACAAAATCTGGCAAACGAGATTCCTTTACGCCATCGCTAAGCTCATTCTGCACCATCTCTAGACTTTCTTTCGAAGGAGTCCATTGAGCAAATTTATACGGATTTAATCCTTGTGGAAAACCGCATTTATCATTGACGACATCACAAGTAGATTGAATATCCCTTATCAATATTTTAAGAGCATCATCACGATGTCGATCAATTCCTGTGTAAAACTCAATTACTTCTGGAAATGAAGCATACCGCATATCATCAAGAATAAAATTGGCAAAATTCTCGTCGTGACGCATTCTTTGAGCAGTAAAGTAGAAAATCCAATATGTAAACCTAAAGCAGAATAATTCTCCACGCCCAACCAATATATTATTCAGATGGAGAATATCAAATACAACTTCTATATCAAGATCAATAATTTTCTCTTTACAAAATGACTGCAATTGTTTTAAAAATTCTTCTCGAGTGAAAGTATATTTTTTGTTTCTAATCATTGTTTCGCAAAAATAACCCAACACATATTCACAATCTTTTAGGTCTGGCCGCCTTTTGTATGTTGGAATACTGTCTATATTGAAAAGAAGAAATAGTATTCTATTAATCAACTCGGCACGATTAACCGGACTCTCATCAAAATCGGCCTCCGATACTTTTAGCAACGTTAGGCAGTTTAATGGGGTTCGAGGAAGATTCAAAACATCTAAATCTATAGTAATTTTCGTTATGATTGAATCAACATCCCCTATATCTCTTGCATTGTTATAATCAATAACCATCTTGCGTATATGGCTCCTAGGAAGTGTCCAGAGGTAGAGTGTTTCAAACTCCCTATTTAATTGATTTAGATCAGTATCTTGCAAGAATTGGGTATCACCAATAGTTTGCATCACAATGATTGGTATATTTTGGTAAAGAGCACACAACTTTTGAAGAAGTATAGGTTTTTTTTCAAGATTTGACCACGAGTCGAGAATTATACATTTGACATCCTTTATCCCACATCCCAAAATTTGCATCTCAGCTTGGACAGATTTTTCAATAGAGTGGGTTTTTAAGTCATTTGAATCAAGGTAAATCCAGTATGCCTCTTTGCTACACCATGCCTCTTTACAGAAGTAATGAGCCAAACAAGTTAAACCAAACTGAGGAAGGGCTTTAATAATTAAGGATTTGGGGTTTGAAATAATATTTGACAGAGCGATATGAGATTCAATTTTCAGCCTTGGATCATTCATGGACAAAATTTCTGGGACTTTATTAAGGATTGGTTCGACCCATACTGTTGGTTGAGCAGAAAACGAACGCAATGCATCATCCAAATTTTTACTTAAGTGGCGTCCCAAAAAATCGCGAATTACCTTGTTTTGATGAGAGTCAACTATCTCAGACTTTTTTTTAACCTCAACAATTCCGTTATCAGTATTTGAGAAATTTACACCAGAAACAAAAGATCGGTGCTTTGTCCATTGCCTATATATAATATCAATTACGCCATCTTTAGGATCAACCCTAATCATCGAATATCCAAGATCACCATATTTGTTTGTCAAAAAAGGAGGAGCTGAACACTCGATTAAAGATGAATTTGTATTGATTGAATGCAACATATTCTGATTGTGATTGTGTCCAGAAAGACAAAGAGAAAAATCGTTGTGTAATATAGCCTTAAGTTCTGCCTCAGCCCATTCTACTAACCACTCAAGAGGATGATGCATAACAAGTATTTTCGTGCTTGCCTTACAATTTATATTCCACTGTTGGAGTCTCCGTGTATCAATTGCAAGTTTCTTAGAATCGTCAATCTTTTTACCATCCTTCTCTATGCCTCCGCTCGAACACAAAGCAGTGTTTAAACAATAAACGCCAATATCTCCATCTATGCTCCACCCTGCCCCGCTCATTGAGGTGGATACGCCCATATTTGCGAATTTTGATTCAAAAACTTTGTAGTTACCGAATTTTTTGAGAAGCACATTAGTGGATGGCTTGGAAACATAATCGTTAAACTCTTTTTCATTTAATCTTTGGGCAACAATGGCATTATGATTGAAGAAATCGCTAGAAATAACGTCTTTGGAAATGTCGTGGTTTCCAGGGACGCAAATTCTTTGTTCCTTCGGTATGCCTAACTCATTTAATTTAGTATCAAATTGAAGGAGAAACTTTTCATATAAAACTGGTTCGCCACCCTTTAGAACAAAATCTCCCGAAAAGGCAATGTACACACTTGAACGATCTAGCGACTCTACTTGTTTACCCAGGTCTTTAAAAAACCCGTCTAATACTACTTCTTGGTCCTCATTCCAGTTTTGACGAAAATGGATATCTGATAAGTGAATTATTGTTTTATGCATAATCATTCCTTTCTTCGCTCATTGTGTAAGTTAGAATGTGTTTGTTATCTATCAAATTAAGCGTTGATGTGATTGGACACATGAAAATCAGAAGCAGCGATGTTCAGCCCATCCTCACATCAAAACCCTTGCGGGCATAAAGCCATCGAGAATAAAATCGCCCAAGAAAATTATAGCACAAACAGCCCCAGGCCCGCCCGCGCCGCATCACCCCCCGGCAGCTTTCGCATTCCCCTGCCCTTATACGCCCGCCATATCAAAAGGACAATTGCCATCCATCCCCAAACCCTTGCGGCGTAATGTCCTCGTGAGTAAAATACCCTGCGAAAGGGATGGCGTAAGCAACAACAGCCCCGTCCCTGCCTTGACCGCCTGCGCGCGCTCGTCCGCAAACAGCCAGCGTATGTGCCTAAACAGTTTAGGTATGTCCTGAAACAGTTACAGAACATCCTGAAATAACTACTGTATGTGCTGAAACAGCTTCTCTACGTGCCTAAGCATTTAAAAAAACACCCAGAAGTAGTTATGGTGCGTCCGTAAACAGTTTTTGTATGTCATAAAACAGTTTCCGAACATTAGAAAACAATTGTTGTATGTCAGAAAATAGTTATTGTATGTCCGTAAACAGTTATCGCGCGTTCCAAAACAGCTCGATCAGGGAACCTGCATCCTTTGTTTCGTAAACTGCCTGACTCTCAGGCGAGAGCGGCAGGTCGTTCATCCACCGTTCATCAAAAAAGGAGAACCCAAAATGTCTTTCAAGAAAAGCTTGTCCCAGGTAGCAGAAGCTTGCCAGGCCCGGTTGACTGCGTTGAGTTCGATTGACGCGGCGCTCGACCCTTCGACATGCTCAGGGCAGGCCTGGGCAACGGCCTGACGCTCGCCAAATATCAGGCCGCCATTCAGGATGTGGAGGCCAAATTAGCCACCTACAACGTCTCGCTTGCGCAGGCCGATGAAAACGCCAACAACCTGCGCGCCGCCGAGAAGGAACTGAGATTGCTCAATACGCGCATGTTGATGGGCGTGGCGGCCAAATATGGCAAAGACAGCAACGAGTACGAAAAGGCCGGCGGCACGCGCCTGAGCGAGATCAAACGCGCGCCCCGCAAAGCGAAAACCAGCTCGTGACCAAGCAAGAAAAGACTTCCGAAGTCTCAGAGACTTCGGAAGTCTTTTTAAGCCGCCCGGCGCGCCGCAAGGCGCTCGCGCACCCCAAAGGGAGAAAAACGCGCCTCGTTTTCAGTCCGCACCTGCCCGGCGTGTTCTCCCCGTTTCGCCAGGTAGGCTTCCACGTCGGCAGAGCGCCGCAGATAGTAGCCGATGATCGAGTAGACATCCGCCAGAGAGACGGATGGGTATTGTTGGGCAATTTCTTCGGGGGTCGCGCCGTCTTTGAACGCGGCGACAAGCGTATCGAGCGTAACGCGCGTTTTGCCGACGCGGATCACACCATCGTCGTCGGTTTCGATTGGGACAATTTCAGTAATGGTCAGGACTGCCATACGCTTCTCTCCAATGCCCAATAGCAAGGGCAACTATTTTGCATATTCAAGGCAAGCCCTGATATCGCCTGCCTTCAGTTGTGGATAATAATCCTTGAGAATTTGCTCGAACGTTAACCCATCTTCAAGTAGCTCAAGCACCATTGTCACGGTGATCCGCGTGCCGCAAATACAAGGCTTGCCGCCGTAAATCTTGGGGTCGATGACAATCTGATGGGTGGTCATAAGAATATTATACCCACCTTTCGTTGCAACCAA
>JBARBA010000055.1:0-8089 GCA_049792555.1 Anaerolineales bacterium | reverse complement strand
CGTTCTCGTATGTCGGGATTAATCCCGACATACGAGAACGGGCAAATTGCGGAAATTCCGCGAGAACTATATTTATTCCACACCCAGGTAAGCTTTTTGCACTTCCTCGTTTTTTTTCAAGGCTTCGGCGCTGTCGCTCAAGACGATTTGCCCGGTCTGCAGCACGTAGCCGCGCTGAGCGATGGAGAGCGCCATCAGCGCGTTTTGCTCCACCAACAGGACGGTGGTGCCTTCGCTGTTGATGGCCTGGATGGTTTCGAAGATGCTTTCCACCAGGATGGGGGCCAGTCCCATGGACGGCTCGTCGAGCAGCAACAGGCGCGGGTGGGCCATCAGGGCGCGTCCGATTGCCAGCATTTGCTGCTCGCCGCCCGAAAGCGTCCCGGCGATCTGTTTCTGGCGCTCTTTCAGGCGCGGGAAAATGCCAAAGACGCGCTCCAGGTCTGCCGCGAAGGTGCTGCGGTCCTTGAGACTGTATGCGCCCAGGTCCAGGTTTTCGGTGACGGTCAGGCGCGCAAAGATGCCGCGTCCCTCCGGCACCATGGCAACGCCCTTGTAGACAATTTCGTGCGCTTTAAACTTGCTGATTTCTTCACCTTCGAGCTTGACCTGTCCCTGGCGAGGTTTCAACAACCCGCAAATGGTGCGCAGCGTGGTGGTTTTCCCCGCGCCGTTGGCGCCGATCAGCGTGACGATTTCTCCCTTTTCGACGGCCAGCGAAACGCCATTGAGCGCATGAATATTTCCGTAATAAGTGTGAATGTCAGATACTTCGAGCATTGCCATAAAAAATCCGGTTCTCTCGTTTATCGGGAAACTCTACCACAAAGTCACCAAGCCACAAAGATTACTGGACTGGCTTTCTGAGATTTTCCTGCTTGCCCCGATGTCTTTACGGGGTGATAGACCACCATATCTTGCGGCGATCGTAAGTCGGACACTTGCGCCGAACGCAAGTGCGGTGTTGCCAATCCGACTTACATCTGGCGGGTCACCACGCTGATTCTCAGAGAACCAATGCACTTTTTTACCGTAAAACTTCGTGTCTTTGTGCCTTTGTGGTGAAAAGCTCTGGGTTTTGCATTTACGCTGCGTGCGCCGCGCCGCGACCGAGATAGGCTTCGATCACCTGCGGGTTGTGTTGGATTTCCGCCGGCGAGCCTTCGGCGATTTTTGCGCCGTAGTCCAGCACGATGATCCGTTCGCTGACGCCCATCACCATGCGCATATCGTGCTCGATCAGCAGAATGGTGATGCCGAGCCGGTCACGCAGGCTGCGCACGAAGTCCATCATTTCGCCGGTTTCGTTTGGGTTCATCCCGGCGGTGGGTTCGTCGAGCAGCAGCAGCTTGGGTTTGCTGGCCAGGGCGCGGGCAATCTCCAGGCGGCGTTGCGCGCCATACGGCAGGTTGCGCGCCAGATGGTCGCCCAGCCCTGCCAGCCCAACGAATTGCAGCAAACGGCGCGCTTCTTCGAGCGCGTCTTTCTCTTCTTTTTGTTGGCGCGGCGTGTGGAAAATCGCTTCGATAAAGTTCGAATTCAGGCGGCTGTGCTGACCTATCAGGATGTTTTCCAGGGCGCTCATATTGGCAAACAGACGGATGTTCTGGTAGGTGCGCGAGATGCCCGCCTGGGAAATCTGGTCGGGGGCCAGCCCCACCAACGACTTCCCGTAAAACAACACCTCGCCGCTTTCGGGCGTATAAAAGCCGGTGATACAGTTATAAAACGTGGTTTTCCCGGCGCCGTTGGGGCCGATTACGCTGAAAATGGCGCTTTCAGGCACGATCATATCGACGGAACTGACCGCGATCAGCCCGCCGAATTGTTTGGTTAATTTGCGCGTTTCGAGAGCGACACCGTGCCCGGAGTCGAAGGCCCCCTGTGGGGATGGTGTATTCATAGCTGCTCCTCCACGGGTTCTTCTATTTCTTCAATATCTTTGTGACGCGCTTCGAGCTTGCGCCGCGAAGACGGGAACAGACCCTCCGGGCGGATCAGCATCATAACCACCAACAGCGCGCCGAACAGGATCACGCGGTAGTTTTCCATCTCGCGCAATATTTCCGGGATGCCTTTCAACACAAAAGCCCCGGCGATCACGCCCGGAATGCTGCCCATGCCGCCCACGATCACGACCGCCAAAACGTTGATCGAAACCATCAGGTTAAAGTCTTCGGGGCCGGTAAACTGGTTGCGCGAGGCGAAGAGTACGCCGCCCAACCCGGCAAACGCCGCACCGATGGCGAAAGCCATCAGTTTGTGCTGCAGCGTATTGATGCCCATCGCGCCTGCAACCGTCTCGTCTTCGCGCATGGCTTCCCAGGCGCGCCCGATGCGCGAGTGTTGCAGGCGCAGGGTGACGAAGATCACCAGGAAAATTGCCAGGATGATAATGTAAAGGTAACTAATATCGCTGCTCAGGAATTGGCTCAAGAAATTCGGCCCGCCCACGTTCAAGACGCCCCTCGGCCCGCCGGTCAGGAAGGTGAGCAGGTCGCTTTTGCTGAGAATGCGGATGATCTCGCCGAACCCGAGGGTCACAATGGCCAGGTAGTCGCCGCGCATCCTGAGCACCGGCACGCCCAGCAGGATTCCCGCCAGGGCCGCCAGCCCAATGCCGATGGGCAGGACGATCCAAAAGTTCCACATCAGGTGGTGCGGCGCGGGCGCAGTCAGCAGGGCAATGGTGTAGGCTCCGATGGCAAAAAAGGCCACGTAACCGAGATCGAGCAACCCGGCCATGCCCACCACGATGTTCAACCCCAGCCCCAGCAGGACGTAAATCCCGACGGTGCCGAGGGTGTAGTTCCAGTATTGTCCCAGCCCCAGCGGGACAACGAACAAGGCGACCAGTAATAAGATATTCACAGAGGGGCGGAAGGCCCGCCCGGCGCGCATTTTTTGCAGGGCGGGTTGACTTTCGACGCGGCCCCGGACTTCGCTCCATTTGGAGCGGATGGCCTTGCGCCAGCCCGGCTGGCTGACGTAAAAGCCGATCAGTCCGCCTGCCGCGCCGGTTAACAGGAGCAGGCCGAAATGCCAGATGGCCGCTTCCAGCGGCGATTTTCCCAGCAGGAACAGCTTGATGGCGTCCGGCAAAAGTTGCGACAGGTATTCGCTCATGCGGATACCTGCCTGGTTGCCTGTTCCCACCAACCAGGCCAGCGCGCCCACGATCAAGCCGTTCAGTAGCCCGGCAAAGCTCCCGCCGACGATGGATTCAGTCAACGTTTTGCTCTCGCCCGCTGCTTTGTGGCCGCCGCGCGCCCCGGCCCAAATCCCCATCAGGCCCAGGAAGAGCAGCAGGTTGACCATTTTGACGCTCAGGCCGAAGCCTGGCTGGATGGTAGTGTCGTGCAGCGTATTCCCCAACAGCGTGGCAGCCGTCTCGGTGAACCCGATCAAAACCAAAAAGGTCAGGATGATTCCAAAGATAAGCCCGGTTTGCAGTCCGGTGCGGATCGGTTTGTTCATCGCTAGACTTTCTCCTCGCTCAAGACTTCGCCCAAAATGCCGGTGGGGCGGAAGATGAGCACCAGAACCAGGATGCTGAAAGCGATTACGTCCTTGAGTTGGAAATCAATGCCCAGGATGCCCGGCCCGGTTGTCTCGACCATGCCCAGGAAGAGACCGCCCAGCATCGCGCCGGGGATGTTGCCAATGCCGCCCAACACGGCGGATGTAAAGGCTTTGATGCCCGGCAAAAAGCCGACGAAGTAATACACCAGCCCAAGGTGGATGCCCCACATTACGCCGGCCGCGCCTGCCAGCGCGCCGCTGATGATAAAGGTCTGGCTGATGACTTTGTCTACGTCGATGCCCATTAAGGCGGCCACGTTTTTATTTTCGGCAACGGCGCGCATGGCGCGTCCGAGTCGCGTGCGTTTGACGAGCAGGTATAGGCCGATCATGATCAAGATGGAAAGCGCAATCGTCAATACGCCCGTATACGGCACAATGACCGGACTGCCTGCAATCAGGATGCTCCAGCCTTCGCCGCGCGTAATCTGGATTGGGTTGATGTAATCGCGTCGCTGCGCGCCAAACAGCAGTTGCGCGGCGTTTTCCAGGAAAATGGAAGCGCCAATTGCCGAGATCAACGGCACAAGACGCGGCGCTCCGCGCAGGGGGCGATAGGCGATTCTTTCGAGCAAATATCCGCTGAGCGCGGCAACGCCCATCCCGACCAGGAAAGCCAGGGCAATGGAAATGACCGGATGCGCATTGAGGAATACTTCGTTGGGGTTTGCCGCAGTGGGGGATGAGACGAGGTGCAGCGCTTCGAAGACAAAATAGCCGCCAAAAGCGCCGATCATCATAATGTCCCCGTGGGCGAAATTGATCATAAACAGGATGCCGTATACGAGGGTGTAGCCAATGGCAACCAGCGCGTATACGCTTCCCAAAATCAGCCCGGCAATTGCGAAACGCGCCCAGGTATCAGCGCCGTAGGTGGGGTTGGCGATGAAAATCTCGTAGAGCCTCCACAGCAAATAAGCCGAGAAGATAATTCCTAGAACTGTCTGAATAATTTGATACGTCGTGCGAGGTCTTTTAAGATTAAAGATTGGCTTTTTCATGTACGTTTGGATTTCTTCTATGTTGTGTAATACCTGTAAAGATCCGTTATGGTGACGGGGCAAGTATCAAACTTGCCCCGTCGCTTCACTCAACCGGATGTGAGCTGATCGCTCTTTGTTTTATTTGGGCGCTTCGACCCATTGGCCGTTCTTTACGACGTAGAAGACCGGGCCGGACGATCCGCATTCACCGGTTGCGTCGCAGGAAATGATGCCGGAAAGACCCTGGTAATTTTTGGTGCCGCGCACGGCGGTGATCAGGGCGCTGCGGGGAATGTACAGGTTGCCGTCTCCACCCAGGATGGCAACGCTTTCGATGGCTTTGATCAACACTGCGGCGGCATCGTAAGCGGTCCAACTGTAAGGCGAGAATTTGCCGGGTTTCTGTCCATAGGCGGCTTCGTATTCGGCGCCATATTTGGTGACCGCCGGAGAACCCGGAGGAACCAGGGATGTGGCGTAGGCGCCTTCACCGTTGGCTTTGGTGCGGTCGATGAAGTCCGTTCCGTAGGTGCCGTCGTCGCCAAAGAAGATGGTCTTGGTCAGGCCAGATTGTTTCATCTGGTTAACGATCACGATGGCTTCGGCTGCGTAACCGCCGTAGAAAATAATCTCAGGCGACTTCGACGCCAAACCCGCCAACACCGAACTGTAGTCGGATTCGCCGGGGGTAATGGCCTGGAAGGCGAGCGGAGTGGTGCCAAGTTTTGTCAATTCATCGTTGACAACCTGGGCCAGACCTTGTCCATAGGTGGTGCCGTCGTGCATGATGACCACTTTCGTCAGTTTCAGCGTGTTGTGGATGTAGGCGGCAGCGTACTTGCCCTGAACTGCGTCGGTGAAAACGCCGCGGTTGAAGACCGGGGAACCCTTCTTGGTCAGGTCGGGGTTGGTTGCGGAGCCTGAAAGCATCACCAGGCCGGCTTTTTCGTAAATCGGCATGGCAGCCCCGGTTGCGCCGGAAAAGACATGGCCTTCGATGGCGGCAATTTGCGGGTCGGAGACAAACTTGTTGGCAACCGCAGCGCCGCCTTCGGGCGTCCCGCCGTCATCCTGGGCATCCAACTCAAAGCTGAAGCCTTTGAACTGCCCGGCGTCGCTGATGGCGATTTTTGCGGCGTTGGCCGAATCGAGGCCGAAAGCTGCATTATCGCCGGTCATCGGGCCGCCCATGCCAATTTTGATGGTTTGGCCGGTTTTGATGGTGGTGCAGCCAAAGGTATCAGATTTGCAGGCATCCGGTGCGCCGCTGGCAGCGCCGCAGGCGGAGAGGGCCATACTCACAACCATGAGCAGGGCAATGAAAATGTACAGGCGTTTAAACATTCTTCCTCCTTGGGGAAAAATAATTGGGTATTTGCCGGTTCACCGGCATTGGGCCATCCAAGCGTAACACCGAAATTAATGAGCATTACGCTTTGGCTGTCGAGTAAACAATCCTACTGTTATATGTAGGAAAGGTCAAGAAATAATTGTGATCTCTTTGGGTGAATTTTATTATGATTTGCGCTCGCCATACAGCACTTTTTCACGGATGCGCAGATCGGCGTTGCGTATTTTCATCGCCAAGTCTGCCGCCAAGTTATACATCAGGCGATAGCCTAACTGTGGGTAGGTTTCACACAGCATGATCAGCTTGTCGCGCGGGATGACCAACAGGCGGGTGTCTTTGCCTTTCGCTTGCGCAGTGGCGGAGCGCAACCCTTCATCTACCAGCGCGATTTCGCCAAAGGATTGTCCACGGCGCAACGTCGCAATCCCCGTTTTTTCAGACTTTCCTTCCGCGCCGACAATTCCGGGGTCGACGAGAATGCTTACTTCCCCATGGGCAATGATATATAACTCTTTGCTGCTATTGTTCTCTTCCAGAATGATTTCGCCGGCATGGAAGGTTTTTTCCGTGCATAAATTTGCCACGAGTTCGAGTTGGGTCTGGGTGAACTGGTAGAAAATATCGCTTTGCTTTAAAAACGACAGTATTTCAGCCATTGGCGCCTCCAGAAGATAGATGGTTGTTTAAGTGTAGCATAAAATTTTGTGGAACGGATGGACAGGCAAAAGGCAAAGTCTTATGGATAGCTGTTTCCCAGCCAGTCCATGGGGTCGACCTCAATGCCATTGACCCAAATTTCGAAGTGAAGGTGTGGCGCAGATACACGGCCTGTCCTGCCCACCAGGCCGATCAAATCTCCTGCCTTCACGGTTTGCCCAACCTGGACGTTGATCTGGGACTGATGGCAGTACATGCTGTAGACGCCCCAGCCGTGATCGATGATGGTGGCGTTTCCATGCACTGTGAGCAAACCCGTAAAGATGACCACGCCGTCGGCTGCCGCAGTAATCGGGTCGCCTACTTTTCCGCAAAAGTCCAGGCCGGCATGGACCGACTGGTAAGTTTGGGTTGTGCCGGTGCCGATATAATTGCGCCGAGTTCCAAAGTAAGATGGATGACAATCGGGAAATGACGAGGGGCTTGTAAAGCCTGCCTGCCAGTATTTTGTGGTGGTGATGGGCGCTGTAATTTCCTCCAGTTTCTTTTGTTCAGCATCATTTTCTGTCGGGTCAATGGTCTCAGGTGGGACCGAGAGCAGGGGATCAGTCGGAAAGTTGCCAGACTGGACCACGACCATCTGTTCGAAACTTTGCTTGCTGCCATCGGGCAGGGTCGCTTCCAAAGTCAGCGGGTAAAGCCCCGGGTCAAGCAACGCATGGATGCCTTGCAGGGCAACCTGTTTCCCGTCTTCCAATGGGAAAAAGTGTAAGGGCCTGTCTACCAGTGTGCCTTCCAACTTGACGCCGGACGCGACCTGGACGACAATTTCCGCAGTGCCTCCCTGTTTTAGCGGTAAATGTGGAAGGGTGGCGTTCTCGAAGACCAGGGGCATGCCGTTCGGCTGCGGACTTCCCTGAGGGGGTTTGCCGGGAACGTACAGAATGTCACCCGGAATGGCAGCCCAACTGCCTTTCAGGTTGTTGACAGTCGTCAGTGTCCATGGGTCG
The DNA here is from genome assembly GCA_049792555.1 of Anaerolineales bacterium. Classification (GTDB taxonomy): domain Bacteria; phylum Chloroflexota; class Anaerolineae; order Anaerolineales; family Villigracilaceae; genus UBA5195. The sequence goes on along the minus strand of JBARBA010000055.1, from coordinate 506 downwards.
GTTTGGGCAAGGGCAGCCGCTTCGAGCAGCGTTTCCGCCGGTTCCAGGCTGAACCGGCTGGATAGAGGTGGGAGGCTATCGTTTTGAAGAGCTGTCAGATTTCCGTTGGCATATAATTCGGACGGACTGGTGATGTGGTTCAATTGGCGTAGCAGGTCTTCGGGGATTTGATCGCGGCGACTGATGCTGCGCAGGGTGTCGCCATACGAGATTGATTCTTTGTCGAGAATACCGTTGATCCCCTCCAGCCCGGGGATGATAAGCTGTGACCCGACGCCAATATTGTTGGCGTTAACAATGCTATTGGCGGCTATCAAGTCGGCCAGCGATACGCCGAAATCGTTTGCAATATTGTACAGACTGTCGCCGGATTGGACAACGTAAATCGGCCCGGAGACGGGCTGCGGGGAAGCCCCCGGTAAGGGGGAAGCCCCCGGTAGGGGGGTGGGGGTTTCTGCTGGGGTGGGGGTGGGGTCCTGCGCGACAGCCGGGGTGGTCCAGGCTCA
>JBARBA010000054.1:0-28222 GCA_049792555.1 Anaerolineales bacterium | reverse complement strand
TACCCTATTGTCATTCCCCCGACCACAAAAACGCTTTCGGCCGGAACCGTGAACAACCTCAGTTCGGTCTCGCCGGACGGTAATATCTATACTTTTTCGCAAACCACCGCAGAGTTGGACAAGGTTTCGATTGGCGATATCATTGTAAGTGATGTCACTGACAAAGCCCCGAACGGATTTCTGAAGCGCGTTAAAAATATAACACGCAATAACGGACAGGTCGTTGTAGAAACTGACCAGGCATCTTTGGATGAAGCCATTCAAAGCGGCGCCATCAAATTACATAAAAAGCTCACACCTGCCGATGTAGCGCATACCGAAATTTTGATCCCAGGCCATGCAAAACTTGCAGCGCCGCGCCAGGCCTCGGGTAGTTTTTACATTGAGAAAAACGATATCGTCATTTACGATAAAGACCAGGATCAAAGCACACAACTTGACCAGGTGCGCATGAATTTGAAATATGAATTCGAACCTGATCTTGTGTTTGAAATGTCCATTCACGATTTTACTTTGCAGAAAATGCGCTTTGAGGTCGATACCACGCAAACCAAAACGGTGGAATTTGAATATGGTTTGAAACAGGGTTTTGAAAACGTGAATGGGAATGACATTAATGTTGAAATTGCCAGGTATTACCTGAACCCCATCACGATTCCTGCGGGTATTCCTGTGGTCATTGTTCCCATCATTACGGTCGTCGCGGGTTTGGACGGAGATGTCCATGCCGGCGTGACCATGTCGCTGACAAGAACCGAGACCACGAAAAACGGCCTGGCTTATGAGCATCAAGACGGTTGGCAAAAAATCTCGGAACATTCTGAAAATTTTGGTTTTTCCCCGCCAACCCTGGTTCCTGACGTTGGTTGGGATATTCAAGGCTATACCGGCCCTCGCTTGACGTTGATGCTATATGGTTTGGCCGGTCCCTATTCGAGCCTGCGGTTTTACCTTGAATGGGAGCATAATGGTCTTGGCGTTTCGTCATGGTATGCGGGGCTGGGGGTTGACGTTGGCGTTAAGATGAAAATACTTTCGCACACACTTGTTGATAAGAGTGAGCAGTTTGAGGGTTATCGGGTTTTGTTAAACCCGCAAGACACGGCCATTCCAGCGATCACATCGACAATTACCATCGCCCCAACAACTCTTGTCCCTATTACCTATGTTCCTCCAGGGGTAACGATTACTCCAATTAATCCCGCCCCCATCACCCCCATCCCACCCGGCCCCTATACAAACTCCTCCACCGTCATGCTTTTTGACGTTTCAGCCAGCATGGAGGAACAAGATTCAAGCGGCTCAACCAAGCTGGACGCCGCAAAAGGCGCCGGGGGGCGCATCCTGGATATCATCCAGGCCGAAAATTCGGCGGGGCAGGGCGCGGACATGGGCATCTTGAGCTTTTCGGATAGCGCTGCGGTTAATTTCCCCTTATCTACGGACGTAAACGCGGCTCGTTCTGCGCTTGATGGCCTGGCTACAATTGGCCGCACAGGCATGCCCGATGGGTTGCGCCTGGCAATCGATCAGTTCAAGAGCGCAAAAGGTAGCAAACCGATTATCATCATGTTGAGCGATGGAATGCCGAACATCGGTTTGGGCAACAACTATTTAGCCGATGAAGACACGATACGCCAGCAAGTGCTGGACCTGGCTTCAGAAGCCGGCGGCAAAGGGATTTGTATTTACACAGTCGGCTTTGGCGTTCCAAACTCAGTCAGTATTTTAACCGGCGCATCCATTAACGAGGATTTCCTGAAACAGGTGTCAGCCAAATCAGGCTGCGGCGCTTATTACAACGCCCAAAATGCCACCGACCTGGCCAACGTTTACGTGAGCCTTCGGCACCAATCCACAGGCAATATCGTGTTCCAAAAGACCGGCGATATTGCCCAGGGTCAGACGGTGGATATCGGCGCTGTGCCTGTGCCGCAAGGCCAAAATGAGTTGCTGGTCACATTAAACTGGCCCGGCAGCCGGCTTGACCCAGGGCTTGTTGACCCGGGTGGCAAGACCGTTGACAAAAACTATCCCGGCGCAACGTTCTTCCAGTCGAAATCGCTGGCCAGTGTCATCGTCCAAAACCCGCCGGCGGGCAACTGGAAGCTCTCGGCCACCGGGGTGGACGTGCCGGAAGGCAAGACGGTCTACAACGCTGTGGCTTCCACCCGTTTCACGGGAGTTGCCACTCCCCAGCCCCCACCGGATGGCGGTTCCCCCATTGCGCTGGTGATTATTTTCCTGGCAGTCTGTGGACTGATCGTCTATGCCGCCATGGTGACCACCCGGCGCAATCGACAATTTGCCGTCGCCGGGGATGCGCGCATGGTTGGGCTGGCGGGGCAACTCGCCGGGAATTCCCTGCCTGTCACCGATAATTATCTCATCGGGCGCGGGCGCGAATGCCAGGTGCAACTCTCAGACCGCGCGGTTTCCCGCCAACATGCGCGCATCCGTTACGCCGGTGGTCGTTGGTATATTCAAGACCTGAAAAGCGCCGGCGGCACCTACTTAAACGGCGTAAAGGTTTCAGCCGCGCCGCTCAACCCAGGCGACCGCATCCGCGTCGGGTCGTCAGAATTCGAATTCAAAGGATAGGTAAAAAAAATGGCAGATATTCTCGGTTCCATCATCCTTAACCGCTACCGCGTGGATGAATTTGTCGGCAAGGGCGGCATGGCCGACGTTTATAAAGTTTGGGATAACCAACGGGCGGCTGACCTGGCCATGAAGGTCTTGCACGCCGACCTGGCCGAGGACAAGGTCTTTTTGCGGCGTTTCAAGCGCGAGGCGCAGACCTTGTCGAAGCTCCAGCACCCGAACATCGTCCGTTTTTATGGGCTGGAGCAAACCGACGACTTTTCCTTTATCCTGATGGATTACGTCGAAGGCACCACCCTGCGCAAAGAAATTTACCGCGCCAAAAGCGCCTTCACGCTTGAACGTGTGCTGGAGATCATGAAGCCGGTCTGTTCGGCGCTGCATTACGCCCACGCCCAGGGCATTGCCCACTGCGATATCAAACCGGCCAACATCATGCTGCATAAAAACGGCTCGGTCTTGCTCTCCGATTTTGGGATTGCGCGCATGACCGAGGCCGCCACCGCCACGATGGTCGGCGCGGGAACCCCGGCCTACATGTCGCCCGAACAGGCGCGCGGCGCAGACCCCAGCCCGCAAACCGACATTTATGCCTTGGGGGTCGTCTTGTACGAAATGCTGACCGGCGGCGAACGCCCGTTTACCGGTGAACACGCCCGCGTGACCGGCAGCACCAGCGAAAAAATCCGCTGGGAGCAAATCTATACCCCGCCGCCCCCGCCGCGCAGCCTCAACCCGGAGCTTTCCCCCGCGCTGGAAGCGGTGATCCTGAAATGCCTGGAAAAAGACCCCGCGCTGCGTTACTCCACCGCGCTGGATGTGCTCAACGCGCTGACCCAGGCGGCCATGAGCGCCGCGCCGGTACAACCCTTGCCCAAAGCGCCGGTGGAGCCTTTGCCCCAAGCACCCGAAGCGCCCATCCCGCCGATAGCTCCTCCGCCGCCCACAGGCCCCATCTCTGAAAAGCAGCCGCCAACCCAACTTCCCCCGCCGCAAAAAGCGCCTGTGAACTGGTGGATGTGGGGATTTCTCGGGCTGGGGCTGACATTGGTGTGTCTGATAAGCATAATCGGGCTATTTATGTTCAGTTCTGCACAGCAAGCCAGCACGGCTGCAACAGCTGTAGAAGAAGCCCATCTAATTGCGGCAGCCACAGGGAAGGCGAATGTCGAAGCTACACAAGCCAGCGCGGATGCAGCCGCCACACAAGCCAGCGCGGATGCATCCGCTACACAAGCCAGCGCGGATGCAACTGCCACAGAACAGGCAAACATCGCAGCGGCCTCACCGACGCCAAAGCCGGCTATTTGCCCGCCCGATAGTGCGGAAAGCGGCAAAGTAACTGTGCGTTGGTTCATAGGGCTTGGCACAGGCACTGATCCTTCGCAGGTGACTGCTGAACAATCGGTAGTAGATGATTTCAACGCATCACAAGACAAGATACAACTAACGACGGAAATTATTCCTTTCGCTTCGGCCAGAGACACGCTGCTCACTGAGATTGCTGCCGGTAACGGGCCGGACATTGTTGGGCCGGTAGGTTGGAATGGCGCGATGTCTTTTTATGGTCACTGGCGTGATTTGAGTGATTGCATTGCCGGTTTCGACACATCCGAGTTTGATCCGACGTTGGTGGCAAGTTATAAGAGTTCGGAAGGCCAGATTGGCCTGCCCTTTGCCGTATACCCGTCCATCATTTTCTATAATACTGCTTTATTTGACAGAGCCGGGTTAGCCTACCCGCCTGCCAGATACGGTGACAAGTATCAGTTGGATGGTCAGATGGTTGACTGGGACTGGGAAACAACTGTGAAAACGGTTGCTCAACGTTTGACGATTGATTCCAATGGCAGGAATGCCACCCAAAGCGGTTTTAACAAGAATAGAATCGCGCAGTACGGTTTCTCCTATAACTTCGAGAGTCAGCCATCTTACATCGGCGCTTTCTGGGCCAACGGCTCCTTTACCGCCGCCGATGGCAGGACTGCCCAAATTCCCCCGGCCTGGCTGGATTCCTGGAAGTGGTTCTACGATGGTGTTTGGGGCGCCCAACCCTTCATCCCAAATGGACAGGTATCTGGCAGTCCTGGTTTTGGCAATGGTAACGTTTTCAATAGCGGCAAGATCGCCATGATCGATCAGCCGATCTGGTATATGTGCTGCATGAACGACGTCAAGACCTGGGAAGCAGGCGCCATGCCGGGCTACCGGGGCGTGGTTAACGGTCGCGTCGATGCCGATACCTTTCGTATCTTGAAGAGTTCCAGGCATCCGAATGCGGCTTTCCAGGTTTTGACCTATCTGGTTACCACAGGCGTTCAAAAGCTAATCATTGGCAGCAACGCCATGCCTGCCGCTTATGGCGCTTTGCCTGCTCGCAGGAAAGACTTTGATGCCTGGCTTTCCGCCAAGAAAGTTGCTTTCCCGTGGGTTAGAAACTGGCAATTAATTTCCGACGGTCTGTCTTACCCCGATTCTCCGAGCGCCGAAGCCTGGATGCCGAACTACAACGAGGCCTGGACTGCTGTTGGTGCCGCTTACTCCAAATGGCTCAACACCGGCGGCCTGGATATCTATGCCGAAGCAAACGCTCTCCAGCGGCAATTGCAGGCAATTTTCGATAAGTAGCAAGAAAGTCTGTATCCATCGTAGCGAAGAGCGGCCTGACCGGGTTGCTCTTCGCTGCGACACCCCATCCAAAGGCGCGGCTCCCTGTTAGTATGCGCGTATCCGTTATGCCGAGGCCGTTGGCGCATCCAAGACCTGCAAAGCGCCGGCAGCGCTTATTTAAACGGCGCAAAAGTTTCAGTCGCGTTGTTCAATCCCGGCGAGCGCATTCGCGCCGGCTCGTCAAAATTCCAATTCAGAGGATAGAAAAATGGAAGACTTATCTGGTTCCATCATTCTCAATCGCTACCGCGTGGATGAATTTATCGGCGAGGGCGGCATGGCCGATGTCTATAAGGTGTGGGACAACCAGCGCGCGGCTGACCTGGCCATGAAGGTCTTGCGCGCCGACCTGGCCAAGGACGCAGTATTTCTGCGACGACTCAAGCGCGAGTCGCCGACGTTGGCAAAGCTCCAGCACCCGAACATCGTCCGTTTTTATGGGCTGGAGCAAACCGACGACTTTTCCTTTATCCTGATGGATTACGTCGACGGCGTCACGCTGCGCGAAGAGATCGACCGCGCCAAAAGCGCTTTTGCGCTTGAACGTGTGCTGGAGGTCATGAAACCGGTTTGTTCGGCCCTGCATTATGCCCATGCCCAGGGCATCACCCACTGTGATATCAAACCGGCCAACATCATGCTGCATAAAAACGGCTGGGTGCTGCTTTCCGATTTTGGGATTGCGCGCATGACCGAGTCCGCTGCCGCGACGGCCGGCGCGGGGACCCCGGTCTACATGGCCCCCGAACAGGCGCGCGGCGCAGACCCCGGCCCGCGAACGGATATCTACGCCTTGGGGATTGTCCTGTACGAAATGCTGACCGGCGAACGCCCGTTTACCGGCAAAAGCGCCAGCATGACCGGCAGCGCCAGCGAAAAAATCTTTTGGGAGCAGATCAACGCCCTGCCGCCCGCGCCGCGCAGCCTCAACCCGCAGCTTTCCCCCGCGCTGGAAGCGGTGGCGCTGAAATGCCTGCAAAAAGACCCCGATCTGCGTTACCAGGATGCGCTGGACCTGCTCGATGCCCTGACCCAGGCAATCACGGACGCTACGCCGGTACAACCCTTTCCCAAAGTGGAGCCTTTGCTCCCAGAACAGGAAGCGCCTGTGTCCCCCACACCTTCCCCATTGCCAATTGCCCCCATCGCCCAAAGTCAGCCAACCCAACTTCCGCCGCCCCCGGAAGCCTCTCTGGTGAACTGGTGGGTGTGTGGGGGCATCGGGTTGGTTTCTCTTTGCGCAATGGTGTGTATCGTGAGCATCGTGGGGTTTATGCTCGTGCAAAAGTTAGCGACGCCTGCAGTCCCAACACCTATCGATACATCAGCGCCTGTTGTTTTGCCCACAGATGTTGCCGTTCCGGTTTCCTGTACATCTGCCTGGAATTCGGGCAGCAGGAAAACCCAGGCTGGCCCTACCCTGACGCCAACTGTTTACCCGATGGCCCCCGTTAAACCGGGTTTCACCCCGATTCGCTGGTTCATTGGCCTGGGCACTGGCGTTGACCCCAATCAATTGATTGTCGAGCAATGTGTGGTCGATAATTTCAATGCTGCGCCGGAGCGCGCGAAGGACAAAATCCAATTGATTTTGGAGGTCGTTCCTTATCCCGGTAAAGACGCCCTCCTGAGCGAAATCGCTGCCGGTAACGGCCCCGATATTATCGGCCCGGTGGGCTGGAATATTTCCGCTGCCCTGCACGGTCAATGGCTTGATTTGAGCCGTTATATTGCCCAAATTCCCGAGGTCACAAAAGATTTCGATCCGGTCTTGTTGGCGAGTTACAAAAACGATGAAGGCCAGGTTGCCCTGCCCTTTGCCGTGTACCCATCCGTCATTTTTTACAATACCGGGCTTTTTGATAAGGCCGGCCTGGCCTACCCGCCTGCCAGATACGGCGACAAGTATAACCTGGATGGTCAGATGGTTACCTGGGACTGGGAAACAACGGTCAAGACGGTTGCGCAGCGTTTGACGGTTGATTCCGATGGCAGGAACGTCACCCAGGCCGGTTTCAACAAGGACAAGATCGCGCAGTATGGTTTCTCCTACAACTTCGAGAACCAGCCCTCTTACCTGGGCACTTTCTGGGCCAACGGTTCCTTTACCGATGCCAGCGGCGTCAGGGCGCAGATTCCCCCCACCTGGTTGGACTCCTGGAAGTGGTTCTACGATGGCGTTTGGGGCGAGCAGCCCTTCATTCCGAATGGGCAGGTATCTGGCGGCTCCGATTTTGGATATGGCAACGTTTTCAATAGCGGCAAGGTTGCCATGATCGACCAGCCCATTTGGGATATGTGCTGCTCGAACGATGTCAAGACCTGGGACCTGGGCGCCATGCCGAGCTATCACGGCAAAGTGAATGGCCGCATCGATTCCGACACCTTCCGCATCTGGAAGGGCACCAGGAACCCGGACGCGGCCTTCACTGTCATCACTTACCTGGTCACGACCGGCGTTGAGAAGCTGATCATTGGCAGTCCAGAGATGCCCGCTGCCTACGGCGCTGTGCCTGCTCGCAGGAAAGACTTTGACGCCTGGCTTGCCACCAGGAAAATTAATTTTCCGTGGGTAAAGAACTGGGACCTGGTCTCTGCCGGTCTGTCTTACCCCGACGTTCCGAGCGCCGAAGCCTACATGCCAAACTATAACGAGGCGTGGACTGCCACCGGCGCGGCTTATGCCAGGTGGCTCAACACGCCCGGTCTTGATATGAATGCCGAAGCGGAAGCCTTAAGGCAGCAACTGCAAACGATCTTCGATAAGCGTTAAGCGCGTCTGTTACCCCCATCCAAAGGCTTGCCATGTCCAACCTGATCGGTCAAACCCTGCTCAACCAATTCCGTGTCGAGTCCTTCATCGCCTCCGGCGGCATGGGCGCGGTCTACCGCGTTTGGGACACAAAACGCAGCGTGTCGTTGGCCATGAAGGTGCTGCACGCCGACCTGTTGGAAGACCCCGCCACGTTCAAGTATTTCCAGCGCGAGGCGCGCGCCCTTGAAAAACTGCGCCATCCCAACATCGTCCCTTTCTACGGCCTGTACCAGACCGATGAGTTTGCCTTCATCCTGGAACAGTTCATCGACGGGGCAACCCTGAGCGGCATTTTGCGCAAACAACCCGGCGGCCTGCCCGTCCCTGACGCGCTGGCCTGTCTGAAAGCCTTGTGCTCTGCGTTGGGGTATGCCCATGCCAATGGGATTGTCCACTGCGATATCAAACCGGCCAATTTGATGGTCGATAGCGGCGGGCGAATCTACCTGACCGATTTCGGCATCGCCCGCCACGCCCAGAGCACGACCACCACGATCGCGGGCGCGGGGACGCCGGCCTACATGGCCCCCGAACAGATTCGCGGCGAACAAGTCATCCCGGCCACCGACATTTATGCCGTAGGCGTTTTGCTCTTTGAACTGCTGACCGGCAAGCGTCCCTTCCGGGGCGACGAACCGGGGACGACAACCGCAGGCGGCACAACCGGGGAACGCCTGCGGTACGCCCACCTGCGCCTGCCGCCGCCCGACCCGCGCAGCATCAACCCGTCGGTTCCCCCCGTCCTGTCATCGATTATTTTGAAGTGCCTATCCAAATCGGCGGCTGACCGCTACCCGTCCACCGCCGATTTAATGGCGGCCGTCACCGCCAGCGGCTTCCCGATACCGGACCGCATCCAGGGCTTGTCCCTGCCGGACGTTTCTCCGGTTGCACCCACTCCTCCGATCTCAAAGACGCGAGTTCCAGCGCCATCCCTGGCTAAAAAACGGAAAACGTCCACTGTTCTTATTGCGTCCGGGTTGATGCTTGTTTGTCTGATCTTTGCCGGGCTTGCGCTTGCTGTGGCTGTCTTTGGCAAAATGCTTTTCCCTGTCGCACCGGTTGTGACCGAAACGCCCGCGGCGTCTCTTCCCACAGCTACTCCAACCGCCGTTTCTGCTGTTGTAGAAACGTTTCCCACAGTAACTTCTCTCTCGTTCACGGAAACCCCAACTCGTGGAGCGCCGTCAGCCGGGGATACGATGATATCCTCGAAGGACAAGGCAGTCCTGGTTTACATCCCTGCCGGTGAGTTTGCGATGGGCGCGACGGATGAAGATATCAAAAATATGCGCGCGCTTTGCCAGTCCTGTAATCTCGATTCTGTGCAAGACCAAAGAAGGCATCGCGTCGTTACTTTGGACGGTTTCTGGATGGATCAGACCGAGGTGACCAATGCGCAGTTCCAGAAGTTTGTTCAGTCCACCGGCTATAAAACCAGCGCAGAAAAAATCGGCGATTATTCCTACTGTTATGTGAAGAAGGTGAATGATTTTAGTTTCTGCCCGGATGCTACGTGGCGCAAGCCGAACACCTTTCGTAAAAGCACGATCCAGGGCCGGGGCGATTTTCCCGTTACGCAGGTCAGTTGGGCCGACGCCAATGCTTATTGCGCCTGGGCCGGTCGCCGCCTGCCCACCGAAGCCGAGTGGGAAAAAGCCGCGCGGGGCGCGGATCATCGCCTGTTCCCCTGGGGAGAGCTTCCCCAAGCCAGTGATGCGGCAAATTATGCCAACGTAAACGGTATCCTGGACGATATTGCGCGGGTGAAAAGTTTTCCGAACGATAAAAGTCCGTACGGCGTATATGACATGGCGGGCAACCTGTATGAATGGGTTTATGATTATTATTGCGCCGAATACGATGCCAACAACCTTGTCAACCCATCCAATGACACCGCCTGCAAAAAGAATGCAAAGGGCTATGCCGGGCGTGTTTTTCGCGGCGGCTCATGGCTCACCAACACGTCCAATAAGCTGCTTGACATGATGGTCGTCTACCGGGGCTGGAATTATGAAGTCTTGAGCAGCGACGCGCTGGGCTTTCGCTGCGCTGTCAACCAACTTCCTTGATGTTTTATCTGGTTCATTGAACACCTTAATTTCCAGCCCCTGCTTGACCAATTTCGCGTTGACATCTTCATTACTACTACCAAGGGATGAGTGTTATATCGTTGTACAGGGATGAAAGTCCTTGTGTTCGCTTGATTCAGCTGAGGCGTTTTGGCAGATGGAGATAACCCCAAGCACCTTTTGACTTCTTGCCTTATAATTTTTATCACCCATTAGGGAAACTTTCATGCCTGAAGCTAAACGCCCTCTCAAAGTATTTCTGTGCTATTCCCATAGCGACAAAGACACTGTGAAAGCTCTTTGCATTCGTCTGACCAAAGACGGTGTAGACACATGGCTTGATGAGGAAAAACTCTTTCCTGGCGTGGATTGGGAATTAGAAATCTGCAAGGCTGTGCGCGAAACAGATTTGGTAATCGTTTGTCTCTCGAAAAAATTTCGAGAAGCAGGGTTTCGACAAAAGGAAGTGCGTCTTGCTCTTGATACCGCAATGGAAAAACCTGAAGGGGAGATATTTATCGTTCCTGCGCGGTTGGAAGAATGTGACACTTTGGGAAGTCTTCGGCGGTGGCATTGGGTAGATTTATTTGAAAATGACGGCTATAAAAAGCTCAAACAAACCCTAAGTTTACGAGCTAAAAGCGTTGGTGCTAAATTCATAGGTAATACTGATACTGATACTGAACTGGACATTCCTAAATTAACAGAATATTCTCTTAGTGGTCAGATAGGTATTTTGAATAAATTGGCATCAGATTTTAAAAAGACGGGCGAATCAAGCAAAGCGGTAAATTATTATCAGCAGGCTTTGAAATTAGCTCTTGATGTAGGTGATAGAAGGGCTCAGGCTATTCTTCTCACTAACTTGGGATTTGTGTTTTGGAAGCTGGGGGATTTTGTGGAAGCGCAAAGAGATTTTGAACAGTCCTTGCTTCTCAGTCGAAACTTAGGTAATAGAAAAATCGAAGCGTATGTTTTAAGAAACTTGGCATTTACCTATGAAAGTGTTGGGGATTTAGTTCGAGCCACAGAACTTTATGAACAAGCATCATCCTTGAACAAGGAACCAGAAAAACAAATTTTGCACCAGCTTGTCGAGGCAAAAGAGCCGGAAAAATCGCTACTTAGGTTTAATACCGAATACACCATTGCCATTGTTTGTGCAATGGCAATTATTGTTGCGCTCATTTGGATTTTGCTGCCATTTTCTAGGTTTATTCCTGCACCAATCAAAACTGTAACTGCTATATCTTCGCCCCATCCAGTTACGCCTACCAGTAGGTCAATATCAATTTCGGAAAAAGACGGTATGGTGCAGGTTTTTGTGTCAGCCGGGAAGTTCGAAATGGGAAGTAACTCTGGTAATAACGATCAAAAACCAGCGCACATTGTGTACCTGGATGGTTACTGGTTGGATAAAACTGAAGTGACCAATGCCATGTTTAGAAAGTTTGTTGATGCCACCAATTGGCAAACTGCAGCCGAGAAAAATGGTGACAGTTGGTTATTCAATCCGCGCACAAAAGATTGGGGAAAAACTAGCGGCGCGGACTGGCTGCACCCACAAGGTCCGGAATCCGGTCTTTCAGGTTTATCCAACCATCCTGTTGTGCATGTAACGTGGGATGATGCCAAAGCTTATTGCGAATGGGCGGGACGCAGATTGCCAACCGAAGCGGAGTGGGAAAAAGGCGCTCGTGGAGCAGATGGACGGATGTTTCCATGGGGTAATCAAATGTCTACTGGAAAACTGCTCAATTTTGCAGATATAAATCTGGATATAGATGGGGCTGATAAGAACGTGAATGATGGTTATCAATTCACTGCGCCAGTGGGTTCCTATCCAGATGGAGCCAGTCCATATGGCGCATTGGATATGGCTGGGAATGTATCCGAATGGGTTGAAGATTGGTATGGCGCATATCCTGGAAATACCATCAGCAACTCTGATTTTGGCACAATCTATCGCGCTCGACGTGGTGGCTCATGGCTCAGTCTTTGGAGCTTTGTTCAGACTACATACCGTTACAGGGATGTCCCAGATGTTTCCAGCGGAAACGATCTTGGTTTTCGTTGCGCCCGTAACGCAGCATCCCCGTAGTTGTTCCGTATTAAAACTTTCGTCATTCAAAGGCTCTCCATGTCCAACCTCATCGGTCAAACCCTCCTCAACCAATTCCGCGTCGAGTCCTTCATCGCCTCTGGCGGCATGGGCGCGGTCTACCGCGTCACCGACCTGAAACGCAACGTGCCGCTTGCCATGAAAGTGCTGCACGCCGATTTGAGCGAAGACCCGACGGCCTTTAAGTCCTTCCAACGCGAGGCGCGCGCCCTGCAAAGACTTGCCCACCCCAACATCGTCCCGTTTTACGGCTCATACCAGACGTCAGAATTTGTCTTCCTGCTTGAGCTTTATGTGGATGGCCTCAGCCTGATGGACATCATGCGCCGTCAAAAAGGCCCGCTGCCCCTGGAAGACGCCCTGGTTTTTCTCAATGCCGTTTGTTCTGCGCTCGGTTACGCCCACGCGAACGGTGTCGTGCATTGCGACGTCAAACCCGGCAACGTGATGATCGATCGCGGCGGACAGATTTACCTGACCGATTTCGGCATCGCCCGCCATGCCGAGAGCGCCACCACCACGTTGGGCGGGGCGGGCACGCCCGCCTACATGGCCCCGGAACAAATCCGCGGCGAACCGGTTGTTGCACAGACCGATATTTATGCCCTGGGCGTGTTGGCTTTCGAAATGCTGACGGGGCGGCGACCCTTTCGCGGCGAATCCGCGTCCGCCAGCGACGCGGGCGCTACTGTTGCGGAGCGCATCCGTTTCGAGCAGCTTCGGCTGCCGCCGCCCAACCCGCGCGAGATCAACCCGGCCATCCCCGAAGCGGTGGCCGGCGTCATCCTCCAGGCGCTCCAGAAATTCCCCGAAAACCGTTTTGCGACCACCCACGATTTTTTCTCGGCGCTTTGCGTTGCCGGCGGCGTTGCCCCGGAGCAGGTGGCGCACCAGGTCAAAACCCGGCAGCCTGCCGGGGCGAAACAGCCTCCGCCTGGAGTCAAGCCTGCTCCACCGCAGCGACCCTCCGCATCCCGCGCTTGGGTCTGGTGGCTGGGCGGAATCGTTGCGCTGGCATGTTTGGCTTCTTTGGTAGTTCTTGCGCAGTTCTCCAAAGGGGTTTTCATGCCCCCTACGTCCACGCCTCGCCAGCAGCAGGAAAGTTCACCGACTGCCGCCGGTGTTGCCACACGGCGCCCTGCGCCAACCTCCGCGCCGACCAAAAAGCCCAGGTTAACGCCCTCGCCTTCGCCGGTGTATGATTGCCCCGATAAGAACCAGGTCAACTTAAAGGTGGGAATTTGGGGAAGGGTCAAGATCAATAAGATTCCTTTGCTCGCTGAACCTGCCCTGCCTGGCGACTCGAATTATCAGCAGATTCGGCTCCTGCAAATAAAAGAAAAAATCAAAGTCCTGGATGGGCCGCAATGTTTCAACGGCGTTACCTGGTGGAAAATCATTACCGAATCGAGTGACATCGGGTGGAGTCAGGAATTTGACCTGCGCCGCGGCTATCTCCTGGTCACTCCTTGACGAGTTCCCGGATAGGGTTCAGCCGTCCACGTATTTGGGTGTGTTTCATTCCAGTTGAAGCCTTCCAGAATGTAGCGTATTGCGCATTACATAAACCTTCAAAACGGAATACGCAACACGCAATACGGATTTCACGCGCTTCGCAAGAAAAGGCTATAATCCCAACCCTATGCAAAAAAATACAGTTTCACTGCGCGAATACCTGCGTTTCTTGCGCCGCTACCTGAGCGGGCGCTGGCTATGGATGACCGGACTCGGCCTGATCCTGCTCACCGGCATCGGACTGCAAATTCTCAACCCCCAGGTGATGCGCGACTTCATCGACCGCGCCCTGGCCGGCGAAGAACTCGGCATCCTGCAACGCTTGGGGGTCACTTTCATCGTCATCGCCATCGCCCAGCAATTGCTCGGCGTGCTGGCCACCTATCTCACCGAGCTGCTGGGCTGGGCGACCACCAACCAGGTGCGGCTCGACCTGGCGCGCTACACCCTCGGCCTGGACATGTCTTTCCACACCGCCCACACCCCCGGCGAGATGATCGAACGCATCGATGGCGATGTCACCGCGCTCTCCAACTTCTTTTCCCAGTTCATTTTACAGGTGGTTGCCAACGTCGTCCTGATCTTTGGCGTGCTGGTTGTGCTGCTGCGCGAAGATTGGCATGTCACCCTGTCGCTGGGCATTTTCGTCGCCCTGACGCTCGTCATTTTGCTGCGCATGATCAACATCGCCGTGCCCAGTTGGGAGAAAGAACGCCAGGCCAGCGCCGACCTGTACGGCTTCATCGAAGAGCGCCTGAACGGCGCCGAAGACATCCGCTCCAACGACGGCGTGGCCTACGTGCTCCAGCGTTTCTACCGTCTCACGCGCGACCTGATGCGCATCACCATCGCGGCCAACCTGCGCTGGGCCATCGTGATGAACACCACCTGGGTGCTTTTCGCGGTCGGCAACGCCCTGGCCCTGGTGGTCAGCGCGTCCCTTTACCAGTCCGGCAAGCTGACCCTCGGCTCGGTCTTCATGATCATCTATTACACCAACATGATCACCTGGCCGCTCGAACGCATCACCCAACAATTCCAGGATTTGCAGCGCGCCGGGGCCAGCCTGGTGCGCATCATGGGCATCCAGCAGATTAAGGGGAAAATTGCCGGGGAGGGGGATTTCTCCACGCCCGCCATTTCCCACCTGTCAACCGGCCCGCTTGCGGTGGATTTCCAGGATGTCTCCTTCTGCTATGGGGACGCCCAAACCGCTTCCGGCGCTGATCCGGCCCCCGCTCAAGGCGAAACCCCCGACCCGGAACTGGTGTTGCAGGCCATCGACTTTCACCTCGCCCCGGGCCGCATCCTCGGCCTGTTGGGGCGCACCGGCTCCGGCAAGACGACCATCACCCGCCTGCTCTTCCGTCTCTACGACACCACCCGGGGCGAAATCTGTCTCGGCGGCAAGGCCGTTCATGCGCTTCCCATCCAGGAACTGCGCCGCCGCGTGGGCATGGTCACGCAGAACATCCAACTTTTCCATGCCACCGTGCGCGAAAACCTGACCTTCTTTGATGATTCCATCCCCGACGAAGCCGTGCTCCAGGCATTGCGCGACCTGGGCCTGTG
This sequence comes from Anaerolineales bacterium, assembly GCA_049792555.1. Classification (GTDB taxonomy): domain Bacteria; phylum Chloroflexota; class Anaerolineae; order Anaerolineales; family Villigracilaceae; genus UBA5195. The sequence continues at coordinate 12,852 of JBARBA010000054.1, read as the reverse complement.
GGACTGGTACCAAGCGCTCTCTGACGGGCTGGATACCGCGCTCGAATCGGGCGGCGGCGGACTCTCTGCCGGGGAAGCCCAGCTTTTGGCCTTCACCCGCATCTTCCTGCGCGACCCCGGCCTGATTATCCTCGACGAAGCCACTTCGCGTCTCGACCCCGCCACCGAACACCGCATCGAGCAGGCGGTGGACAAGCTGGTCGCCAACCGCACCGCCATCATCGTGGCGCACCGCCTCGGCACCGTCCAGCGCGCCGACGACATCTTGATCCTCGAAGACGGCCAGGTGCGCGAGTTTGGCGAACGCCAGAAACTGGCGTCCGATCCAGAATCGCGCTTTTCCCGGCTTTTGCAAACCGGCATGGAGGAGGTGCTGGCATGAGCGAATCTACCATTTCCCAGCCCGAAACCCACGAAAAGCCGCCGGTCGGTTCCTGGCGCTATTTCTGGTCCATCATCCGCTATTCGGGCTGGCTCTACGCCGGCGTTGTCTTGATGCGCGTGTTCATCTTTGCCGTTACGCCGCAACTGACCGGGCTGGTGATGCGCGAATTCTTCAATTCCCTCAGCGGCGCGTCCGCCTGGAATTGGGGGCCGGGAACCTTCGCCGCGTTGGTGGTGGCCCTGGCGTTGGCCCGCGCCATGGTCATCCTGGCGGATATGTACGTTAGCAACCTGTACATTTTCCGCTCGAACGCCTTGCTGCGCAAAAACCTGCTGACCCGCATCCTGGAGCGCCCCGGCGCGCGCGCCGTGCCACAGTCGGCAGGCGAGGCCATCAGCCGCTTCCGCGATGACGTCGACCGCCCCACCCAGTTCACCGCACAATTGCCGTTTATCATCGGGCTGACGCTATTCGCGGGGATGGCGCTCGCCACCATGTTGCGCATCAGCGTTACCGTCACACTGGTGGCGTATGTCCCGTTCGTGCTGTTGATCCTGGTTGGCAACTGGGCGATGAAAAACGTCGAAAAATTCAGCCAGGCCAGCCGCAAAACATCCGGCAAAGTCACCGACTTTATCGGCGAAGTCTTCGGCGCGGCCCAGGCCGTAAAAGTTGCCACTGCCGAAGCCAACGTCATGCGCCGCTTCGAACGCCTGAATGAAAGCCGGCGCAAGGCTGCCATCACCGAGCGTCTGTATATGGCCTTTGTCGACTCGTCCATCTGGAATTTTATGAACATCATCACCGGCGTGATCCTGCTGCTGGTGGCCCAATTGCTGAGCGTTCGCGGGGCCGCCGCTGCGGGCCAGCCGGTGATTTCGCTGGGCGATTTCTCGCTGTTTATTTACTATCTTGGCTTCACCACCCAACTCACCGCCATGATAGGCGTCTTGTGGGCCATGTTTAAACAGTCGGGGGTGTCGCTGGCGCGCCTGATCACCCTGCTCCAGGGCGCCGAACCGTTCAGCCTGGTGCGTCACAGCCCGGTTTATATTACCGGGGAAATTCCCCCGTTGCCTTTTACCGCCAAATCAGACGAACACCGCTTGGAGAGCCTCGAAACGCGCGGCCTGACCTATCTCTACCCGGATACGGGGCGCGGCGTCGAGGCGGTTGACCTGCGCCTGAAACGCGGATCGTTCACCGTCGTGACGGGCCGCATCGGCTCCGGGAAAACCACCTTGCTGCGGACTCTGCTCGGGCTGCTGCCCGCCCAGGCTGGGGAAATCTTCTGGAACGGCCAGCCGGTGGCAGATCCGGAGAATTTTTTCATCCCGCCGCGTTCGGCCTATACGACGCAAGTCCCCCTTTTGTTCAGCGAGTCGCTCAAAGACAACATCCTGATGGGCATGCCTGAAGACAAAGCCGACATTCCCGCCGCCATCCGCCTTGCCGTCCTGGATAAAGACCTGGCCGACCTGGAACACGGCCTGGAGACGATGATCGGCTCGAAAGGCGTAAAAGTTTCCGGTGGGCAGCGCCAGCGCGCGGCTGCGGCGCGCATGTTCGTCCGCCAGCCCGAACTGCTGGTGCTCGACGACCTTTCCAGCGCGCTGGATGTGGAAACCGAACACCAGCTTTGGGAACGTGTCTTCGAGCAATCTGCCGGGGCAACCTGTCTGGTCGCCACCCACCGCCGTCCGGCCCTGCGCCGCGCCGACCACATCATCGTCCTGAAAAACGGGCGCATCGAAGCCCAGGGGGACCTGGATACGTTGCTGGAAACCTGCGAGGAAATGCAGCGCCTGTGGCAGGGTGAACTCAATGAAGCCCAGGTGTAATGCCTGTAGGGTGCTCTAGATGTCCAGAAAAATTCTTTCCGAGCGTTATCCACAGATTACACAGACATCGTGCCCGTAGGGTATGACGCAGATAGAAACGGCAAAAGATTTAAAAAATCTGCGGAAATCGGCGAAATCTGTGGATGAGTTCTTGGTTCACGTGGCAAAAACTTTTCTGGAGCACTATACCCAGCCGCAGGAACATTGGATGATGTGCGAGAGCTGGTGGTTGGGCGCGGTTATTGTGATTATCCATCCGGCTTGAATCGCAGGCGAGTTTGCGTCAGCGCCGCGCTATGCCCTCCAGCGGCAGGCAGATCGTGGAGGTGGAACCCACTTTGAGCGTCGAAGCCACCGAAATCTGCCCGCCCATGCTGGTGACAAGCTGCTTTGCAATCGACAATCCCAACCCGGCCTGCTGCCTGCTCCAACCCCACCCCCGTAGGGACACAGCGGAACGATGGGAATATCAAACTCCATCATGCCTCTGCTGTGTCCCTGCGGAACGATGGGAATGTCAAACTCCATCATGCCTCCGCTGTGTCCCTGCGGAACGACGGGAATGTCAAAAACCTGCCCAACCCCAACCCCGCCCGCCCTTCGAAACAACCGGCGTGGAGCGACAACCTTGCGCCGCTCCACGCCATTGTTTAATCCGTCGCCTGATGCCCGCCTGTTCGAAAAAACGTTCAGGCTTGCCTGCATCCCTGGCGGGGTTCGGCGCTGCGGGGGGCGGCGCGAAAAGACTTGCCCGGCGTCGATTGCCTGGACGCCGCTATAATTGGTGGTGTGCGTTCCGCGCAGGGCTGGCGCTGGCAGACAACCGTTCAACCTGCCCGGAACAAAATTTGATCATTTCATCCAACAGGAGTGACGATGTTGAACTGGACTTTACCCGCAGGATACCAGGGGTTGATCTTTGATTGTGATGGCACCCTGGTCGATTCGATGCCATTGCATTACAACGCCTGGATAACAGTCCTGCGCCGTTACGATCTGGACTTCCCGGAAGCGCGCTTTTATCAATGGGCCGGTATCCCCGTAGACGAGATCATCCGCCGGTTGGCGGCGGAAAAAGGGGTGACGGTCGACGCAAAGGCCATCGCGGCAGAACGTGACGCCTACTTCCACAGTCTGCCGGCAAGCGAATTGCGTCCTGTGGCAGCCGTGGTCGACATTGCCCAACGCTTCCGCCGGCAACTCCCTATGGCAGTGGCAACCGGGAGCACCAAAGCATCGGCAGAAATATCTTTGCGCGCCATTGGGATTCTTGATTGGTTTAACGCGGTGATTAGTTCGCAGGATGTTGGCGCCCCCAAACCGGCGCCGGATGTGTTCCTGATGGCTGCTGAACGGATCGCAGTCGCCCCCGGTAACTGTGTCGCCTTCGAAGACGGGGACCTGGGGCTGCGAGCTGCCAACGCGGCCGGAATGTATGCGGTCGATATTCGCCCCTGGTTACAGCGCTGACGGTCAAAACTGGTGGAACCACGCCGCAGGGAAACCATCGCCGCCGAGGTCAGCGGCGGCAAGCAGGCGGAGATGGAGCAGGTCATTTTTGAGCGACTCGGCCAGGCGTTCAGCGAGAATGATTTGATTTTGTTGAAGTTTTCGATTGATAGGGTCGTCTTTCCGTAGGACGATACAGACGCCGATCCGCCGCTCGAAGCCGGAGGGGGTTTGCAGGCGGGGAACGCCAAAGGGCTTGGCCCCTCAAAGGATCGCTGGAAATGGCTGGGGTTGGGGCGGGCAGGAGTGCTATACTGTTTGAAGTTGGAAATTTGGAGGTTGAGGTAGAGCCATCCGTAAGACTTTTAATCATGCAAACATATGTGCTAAAATACTTTATACCCATTACGGTTGAGAATTGCGCTTTTTATCGAGCGGAGAAGCGCAATTCTCAACCACGGGTATTATATGAGAAGCCAAAAGATTGGAAGGTATCTAAATGAGCAAAGATAAGTTGATCGCATTCGGATGGTACGGGGGAAAATACAGCCATTTAGACTGGCTTTTACCCTTACTGCCAATGACCACCCATTATTGTGAGCCTTTCGGTGGGTCAGCGGCAGTTTTAATCAATCGTGAGCCTTCCCCGGTGGAAACTTATAACGATATGGACGGGGACGTGGCAAATTTCTTTCGTGTTTTGCGTGAACAAAAAGATGCATTGATTGAAGCCATCGGTTTAACTCCTTTTTCCCGTGAGGAGTTTGAGCGGGCCATCAATGAAGCCAACAATGGTCATTCAGACCTTGAAAGAGCAAGGATGTTTTTTGTAAGAGCTCGTCAAGTTAGAACGGGGCTTGCTCAAACCGCCAGTTCTGGACGTTGGGCGCATTGCACGCTTACCAGCCGGGCAAAAATGGCAGGGGCAGTATCAAGATGGCTGGGCAGCATTGAGGACTTGCCCGAAATAGCTCAAAGATTATTACGTGTGCAAATAGAACACGATGATGCCATCAAGGTCATTCAAAAATACGACACCGAGCAAACCCTATTTTATTGTGACCCGCCCTATCCTCATGCTTCAAGGGGTGACTCAAAAGCATATCATTATGAAATGACGGATGATGACCATAGAAAACTTTCGGAAGCGCTTCATCATGTAAAAGGTTCAGTTGCCTTATCTGGATACCATTGTGATTTATCGGATGATTTATACAAAGATTGGCAATGCTATGAAGCGCCCACAAAAATCATCCATTCTGTGAAGCAGGAAAGAACCGAAGTCCTTTGGACAAATTACGATATAACGGGTGTTCATCAATGGCAAACACAAAAATTACAGCAATCCTTGATGTAGCCTTACAGCAGGCGTCGAAAAATATCAAAGAGCCTGTTATCAAGGACAATGAAATCATCGAGCGTATTGAACTAATTGCCCGTAATGCACAGAATCGGGCTTGCGTTCGATTTATCATGGCTTGTTCATTGGCAAAAATCAACAAGCCATCGATAGACATTCGCAAGCCTTATACGGAAATTGGCGGCGATGACACTTTTTCAGGGCGGACTTACGACGAAACCTACATTACCGAGTTTGTAAACCGGCATGAATTACCATGCAATTCAACAACCGCTTTCCTGACGCCCGCTTTTCGTAATCGGAATGCCGTTTTGACACCATATGTTAATCTTGTCGGGCGACCGGAAAGCGTTTACAAGGCAACGCTCCAGTTGTTGGATGACGTTTATCAAAACAAATTAACGGCTAATGAATTGTTAACCGAAACAGTCAGGTGGCTTTTAATTGTCAGGGATGAAAAAAGGCAAAGGATGAGCTCTCTTTTAGCAGGATTGAAAGCCGCGAAAGGAGAAAGTTCATTACCGGCGGAAGGAATTGTTAATCTCATTGAGCAACACTTAAAATTGAGAAATTCAAGCCGCTTGCCTGTTTTGGTCGTGGCCGCCGCTTATGAAGCCGCAAGAGATTATTTGAAAGAGCAAATTCAGCCACTTCAAGGGCATAATGTCGCCGATAAACAAAGTGGTTCGTTGGGTGATTTGGAAATAACATTGATTGACGAACAACAGGTAGTAACCTGTTATGAGATGAAAACCCGTAAGGTTGTAAAAAACGATCTTGACCATGCCGTAGAAAAAGTTGTCGATAGCAATCAAGCCATTCAGAACTATGTTTTCATAACAACTGAGGTGATTGACCAGGAAGTTGTTAACTACGCTTACGAAATGTACGAAAAAACGGGCGTTGAAATGGTGGTTTTGGATTGTATAGGTTTTCTGAGATATTTTCTTCATCTGTTTTATCGCTTGCGCATGAGCTTTTTAGAAGCCTATCAAGAATTGTTACTTTTCGAGCCGGAAAGTGCTGTAAATCAGCCGTTGAAAGAAGCATTCCTTGCATTGCGTCAAGCCGCAGAAACTCAAGAAAATCAATCAGGCATCTATGAATGAGAGAAAACCAACATTGCATATTGCGAACAAGTGCGAGCGTTGCCCACACTTTCGGGGATGAACGACAGCTTTTACACTTTGCCCTTTTCTCTCCCAATAACGTCGACGAAAGCTTCGTCGACGTTGTCATTAAAACAACATCGTTTAATCTTCCTCCAGCCAATGCGCAAAACACGACAAAATACGCCCGGATATCTCCCCTGCCGGCTCTCTGGCATCGACATCACATGATGCGCTTTCATCATTGGCTGATGCAGCATAGTCTTGTTACAAACAGCATAGTTTAACTGTCCACTCGAACAGTTTTGTTGTATGGATTGACATTTAGGTTGTACTCGTAGACAGTCTTGATGTACAGAAAGTACAGTTTTATTGTACTAATAGAAATTTTCATTGTACATAAAGAAAATTTATCTGCGCACATAGACGGTTTAGATGTACTATAAGTACAGTTTAATTGTCCATATAAACAGTTTCGTTGTACGAATGGAAATATTGACAAACCAAGTGGGGTAAGCGATAATATGGAAAAGGAGAAACCATCATGGCAAGAAAACCATACCCCCCGAATACCATCAAACAGGCCCAAACCGTGCTCGACAAGTGGAAGCAGATCAACCCGTCGATGACGCTGGGCGATCTGACCCAGGCCGCGCTGGAGGCCAATATGAACAAGGCATTGTCGATCCAGTCGCGCATGACCGCGCTGAAGACCGAACTGACCGATTTGCAAAACCAGCGCGACGCGACTTGCACGGACATTTGGGACCAAGTCAAGCGCGTGCGCGGCGGCATCAAGGCCGTTTACGGCGACGACTCGTCGCAATATCAAATGATCGGCGGCACGCGCAGGAGTGAGCGCAAGCGTCCCGTCCGCAAGGCAGCCGCCCCCACGTCCCCCGCGCCCGCGAAGACAGAATAACCTGCTCCAGCCCGGCGGCTTTCCCTTCCCCGCCGGGTTTGTTATGTTTGGCAGGAGTGAGATCATGAAAAATAAAGTCAAACTACTGGATGTTGTTGCCCTGACGCAGGAACTGCCTGGAAAAGACTTGCAGCCCGGTCAGGTCGGCACGGTGGTGGAAGTGCTTGCGCCGGATGTATATGAAGTTGAATTTACGGATAATGACGGGCGCACCTATGCTGAACTGGCTTTGCGCGTTGAGCAATTGCTGGTATTACATTACGAGCCGGCGTTGGCATGACCGGTTAGCGCAATCCACGCGCACCCGCAGGCGCGTGATGCAAGGGCCGCGACCCCAAAGGTCGCGGCCTTTGCCATACTAAAGTGTATGGCTTTGGGGCATAACAGGCGTGCTATACTGGTTAAAGGATGCACAAAACGCGCCCCGGCAAACCCAGGCACGTTGCCCCAAACAATCAGGTGAGGCGCCCATGAGAAAACAAGCATACCCAACCCTTTTACAACCTGTGAAAAACAAAATACAAGCCAGCCCGCTGCTGCAACGGCTTTGGCATTGGTTCATCGAGCCGTCGCCCAAGATCACGCAACCCGACGAACGCAGGCAGGCAACCCTGATGACGGGCTGCTTGTTGGGCGCAATCCTCCTGACGATCATGAACAAAGTCGTCTTTGGTTCATTCAGCGACTGGTCTGTTTATGCAGGCTACGAGCAAACCATTCCTACAGTCCTGATCCTTGCGTTTGTTTACGCCCTCAGCCGCACCCAATACCGGTCGCTTGCGGCCATCCTGGCAGTGCTAATCGGCTCGATTGCCATCTTCGCGATCGCCTGGACTGAGCCAAAAGCCACACTGAGGGGCGTGTTGGATTACCTGATCCTGCCGCTATGGCTGGGCAGCATCCTGTTCGACCTTAAGAAGTTGGCGCTCCTGATCGGCGCAATGCTTTTGGCGCTATTGGGGTTTTCATTCGTGGCCCCCGAGACAACGCTTAATTTTATCCTGATTGGCCCCTTCGCCTTTACGCTTACCACCTCCGTTCTCCTGCTGGTCATTACCCGTCACCGTAACCGGCTGGAGCAGGACCGCCAGGCGGAGCTATCGGCCAAAGAACAACGCACCCGCCGCCAGGCCGATCGGGCAGACGCCTTGCTGCGGGTGGCAGGTCGCTTCAATGCGCAACTCGACCTGGAAGCAGTCCTGGCGGCCATCGGCGAAGAGGTTTCCCATGCGTTGAACGCCCCGGCCTCCGTCGTGATGTTGTATGACCGGGAACAGAATCTCTTCTACGCGACGACAGGCGCAGGCCTGGCCCCTGACCTGATTAAAAACCTGCCACACTTTCCGAGGACGGTGTATGAAGAAACGGTCAAAGCACTCGGGACGCTATTCTCGTTGCCGGACTTGCAAGCCATACCGGACAATCCTTACCGGATCCCCTTCCAAAAAGCGAACCTGCACTCCATCGCTTTTGCCACCATGGAATATGGACATGAGCTTATCGGTAATTTGAGCGCGCTCACCCTGGGCGACCAACAGCGCAACTTTACCCAGGAGGAACTGCTCTTGCTGCAAGGCCTGGCAGACCAGGCCGCTTTGGCGCTGGTCAATACCAGGCTATATAAAGACGCCCGCCGCAGGCTGGAACGACTGCAGGCGCTGCGCATCATCGATGCCGCGATTGCCACCAACCGCAACCTGCGGGAAAACCTCGAAGTGCTGCTCGATAAAATTACCGGACAACTCAAAGTCGACTCGGCTGTTTTTTTGCTTTTCGACGAGACCACGCAACAACTGGAGTTCGCCACCAGCCTCGGCTTCCGTACGCCAACGCTGCGTTTCACGCGCCTGCGGCTGGGGGAAGGAATGGCCGGTCGCGCCGCTTTACAGAAAGAAATTATCCACATCCAGGACTTGCGCGCCGACCCTCAGACCTTGGTGAATGCCCCCACGCTTGCGCAGGAGGGTTTTGTCAGCTACTATGCCGCGCCGTTGATCGCCCGGGGACAGATCAAAGGTGTGTTGGAGATTTTTCATCGCTCCCCGCACGACCCGGACGAAGAATGGTTGAGTTTTCTCGAAGCCCTGGCAGACCAGGCGGCAATTGCCATCGAAAACACGAGCCTTTTCCAGGATTTACAACACGCGAACGATGAACTCTCGCAGGCTTACGACTCCACGATCGAAGGCTGGTCCCATGCGCTCGACTTGCGCGATAAGGAAACCGAGGGCCATACCCAACGCGTCACAAAAATGACGCTGCAACTGGCCCAAGCCATGGGCCTCAGCAAGGCCGAACTTGTCCACATCCGCCGGGGCGCGCTGCTGCACGATATCGGCAAGATGGGCGTGCCCGACGGCATCCTGCTCAAGCCCGGCGCGCTGAACGACGACGAATGGAAGATCATGCGCCGGCATCCGCAGTTGGCCTACGAGATGCTCGCCCCCATCGCGTACCTCAAACCCGCCCTCGACATCCCCTACTGCCACCACGAAAAGTGGGACGGCGCAGGCTATCCGCGCGGATTAAAGGGTGAACAAATCCCTGTGGCGGCGCGCATCTTCGCAGTGATCGACGTGTATGATGCGCTTACCTCGGACCGTCCCTACCGCCAGGCCTGGTCACAAGAAAAAACGCTCGAGCATATCCGTTCCCTGGCCGGGACGCATTTCGAACCACGGGTAGTGGACATATTCTTGCGTACGATGAGGCAAGGGGTGGATGAAAATTAGCGCAAGCCGTCGGCAGCGCGAAACTTTTATATACGGCCAGAAAACCGAGTCCGGCGTCAAAGCCACGAAGTAAGCGGCGCGTGATGCAAAGGGCCGCGGCCGGGAGGCTGCGGCCTTTGCATAAACCCGGCAAATACAGGGGAAAACCCCCACACCAATCCAGGGGAGAGTCTTGTTTCGCGCAAGGCTCTTTTTCGTTAAACTGAGAATATCTTCCAAACCGAAAGGAGCAAAAAATGGTCACAAATGATATTCTCGGAAATGCAATCGAATTGATCCAAACCGGCCAAAAAACCGAAGCCCGGAAACTGCTTGAGCCTTACATCGAGGCCCATCCACAAGACGTGAGCGCCTGGCTGTGGCAGGCAGAGACCTGTTCGTCGGCCGGGTCGAAAATCAAGGTGCTCGAAAAGTGCCTGACGTACAATCCCGATAACCCGCAAGTCAGCCAGGCCTTGTCGGCTTTGAACGCGCAAAGCGCGCAACAGGACCAGCCCAACCTGCAATTTGGCTGGGCCGACCTGGAACATTGGTTGGAAAAGGAACTGATCAGCGCCGACCAGTTGCGCCGCATTCGCATGTTTGTCGAAGCGGCGGGGCCGGTTAGCGAACAGCCGCAGCGCGGGGCCGAACAAAGAAAAGGCTTCAACTTAATCAGCGTGGCGTACTACTTCGGCGGTTTTATGATCCTGCTGGCCTACACCATTTTCATGGGGCTGCAATGGGAAACCCTGGGGGCCAATGGACAGGTTGCCGTTTCATTCGGGACCATCGCTGCCTTATGGGCCATCGGCTTCTTCCTGCGCCATAACGGATTCAAACAAGCCGGAGGACTGCTGATCTTTGCAGGCGCCGGCATTTTCCCGTTACTGGTCTACACGTTACAACGCGCGCTGGGACTATGGCCGGATTCGTCGGGATACGGTTATCAAGACTATTACCGGTACGTCGCTCCCGCCTGGGTGGTGATGGAACTGGCCAGCATTGCCGTGGCCGTTGTCATGATCTTTGCCACGCGCTTCACGCTGATCAGCCTGCCAATCGCTTTCTGGACCTGGTACCTTTCGATGGACCTGACGCGTTTGATCAGCCAGAGCAATTCCTGGTCGTGGTCGGAGCACGAACAAGTCATCAGCATCCTGATCGGGGCGGGCATGTTGGCGCTCGGCATTTTCCTGCAACGCCGGGCCAAACAAGACTACAGCATCTGGTTCTACCTTTTTGGGCACCTCATTATCATAAGTTGTTTATCGGCGCTGACGATCGACAAACAAGGCGCGCTTGGGCTGGTATACCTGCTGGTGTACCTGGCTTTTGTGATCGCAAGCGTATGGCTGCAGCGGCGCATCTTCCTGGTCTTCGGCGCTTTGGGCTGCTACAGTTACCTCTGCTATCTTGCCTTCCAGGTATTCGATGGCGCGCTCGGTTTCGTTTTCGCCCTTGCAGCGATTGGCCTGTTCATGGTCCTGTCCGCCGTAGGCTACCAGAAGTATATTCGCCCCTGGCTTGAGCGACAGTTCGGCCGCCCCCGGTTTTCCACGTTATAAAACACGCGCATACGCTGGCATGTCAAGCAAAGGCCGCGACCAAAAAGTCGCGGCCCTTTGCTATTTGGAATGGGAACGGAGAATGAAGCGAATACCGCTTAAACCCAATACTGTTTAGATAAGGCATTCCAATTCAAAGGCAGGTTTTCATTTTCTTCATAGAGAAACAGCCGCCAAAGCGGCTTCGTAAAAATAGCCCGGACGTTTACGTCCGGGGCGGGGCCAAAAGGCGATAAATCTTTGGGAAACGGTGCTTTTCTCAGCGTGGGAGGCGCCAACCCTTCGGCAGAACGCTCAGGGCAAGACCCGCAAAATTCGACCGCCAAACGGGCGTTTTCCACCCGTCGCGCCGCCCGGACGTGGAACGTCCGGGCTAATCTACAAAGTCCTTTGGACTGTTTCATGTGGTTTATCTAAACAGTATTGCGCTTAAACCGGCAAAAACCAACCCAACCCAAAACTCGCCAGGTTCATGCCCAGGCTCAGAAGAACAGCTTCCTTCCACGTCAGGCGGCTGCCGGGCCAGCGATACAGGATCAGGCTTTCGATCGGCCAGATGAATACTTCGGCGGTGAACAGCGCCGCCAGGTAATGCTGGAAGAAGAGGTTGAGCGCCAGCCACAGCAGGGACTGCGTCAGCAGGTTGGCAAACAGGCTGGCCAGCAAGAGCCGCCCGGCCGGTTTTTTGCGCCAGGCCGCATAGCCGAGAACGACAATCCCTTCGATAAGGATGGTGAAAAGCAGGCTGCCGAGCACGGCTCTCAGGATTTGCGCCGCAGGATCAGCAGTCCTGCGACGATCAAGGCCAGGCACACCCCACCGGCGCCGATCAAAGCGTAGACAGGCAGCGGCGCGGATGGAGCCGACGGGGCAGGGGTCGACGTGGAAGAGACCAATGCAGAAGGGGCTGGCGTGGAAGGGATCGACGGGGCAGGGGTCGACGTGGAAGAGGCCACTGCAGAAGAGTCCGGCGAGGCAGGGGTCGACGAAGAAGGGACCGGCAGGGAGGGGGTCGATGCGGAAGAAGCCGACGAAGACGAGGAAAAGATCGATGATGAGGGGGTCGGCGAGACAGAGTCCGGCGCGGAAGAGGCCGGGGCTGAGGCGGCTTCCACCAGCAAATCGTCCGGGCGGATCGTGACGTTATATTCGGCGTTGAATCCGGCGGTCTGGAAGATGTTGCTCAGGCGCGTCTTGCCGTCCGAGAAGTCGATTTCGAGGCGGTGGTAGGGGCTGTAGACGTAGCCGATGGAGTGGCAGGCGGCGGCGTCACACCAAAAGTGCTGCGGGCCGAGCTTTTTGAAGGGTTGCGCGTCGCTGCAATCGGCCTGTTCGCATTCGAACTGCGTCCCGCCGGTGATGGTCAGCTGCGGGCCGGCACCGACCTGGGTGAAAGTGAAGTCCATCGTCGGTTTGGGGCCTGTGTCGGCGGCAACAGGCTGGACGGCGAGCAGGCTCAACACAAGCACGGCCAGGGTCACGAGGTATTTTGTACGCATATCAACCT
>JBARBA010000053.1:0-8380 GCA_049792555.1 Anaerolineales bacterium | reverse complement strand
CCCCGCATCTTCGTGGGCGCTGGAGCTGGTCTGCAAGTCGGCTGCGGCGCACAGACGCGCGTCCGCCGCCGGGGTGAAGGGGTTGCGCCCCGACATGGGTTGGGCGGTGCTGACAGGGCGGACGCAGGCGGTGGTGAGCAGGAGCAGGATCAGGATGGCGAGGCGGGCAGGTTTCATGCAGGGGAGTCTACCACCAAATGATAGGGTAAAATCCGCGCATCGAACATAATCGACCCATGTCCACCCTCACCCGCTACAACCAGCGCAAGCAAGAAAGTTGTATAATCAAACCATCTTAATCCGAATGATGGACTTGTATGAATATTCTCTACCGCTTGCAAGGAATTGAATTCGAGTGGGATCAAGACAAAGCCGAGATAAACGTCCAGAAACATGGCGTGACGTTCGAAGAAGCGGCTGAAGTCTTTTTCGACCCTTTTTACCAAAGCGGCGATGCGTCTGTAAACGAAAAAGAAGACCGCGACTTTATTATCGGGTATACCTTTGCGCAACGTTTACTTCTGGCGGTCTATACCGAACGAGTCGAACGAACCCGTATCATTTCGGCCCGGCCTGCCACCCGGATCGAGAGGAAGACGTATGAAGAAGCTGAATAACGACACTCCCAAAACTGAAGAAGGATTTAAACTGCTGTTGCGTCCGCGGGCTACCGGCGTGCTTGCTGTTCAGGTTCCTGTTGAAGCGCTTGCATCGTTGGAACGTGTGGCCGCCAGCCGCGACATGTCGGTGCAGGCTTTGGTCAAGTTATACATCGGCCAGGGACTCCGGCAAGATTTGGCAAAACTGTTTGCCGACCGGGTATTGGAGACGACGGCGCAGGTCTTGACCCGGCATATTCACTCCGAAGAAGAAGTCTCGGCCATTTTGAGGGAAATTCGGGGCGAGACAACGCCTTCATAATCATCGACATGTCCACCCTCACCCGCTACAACCAACTCAAGCAAGAAATCAGCTTCCACCTGCACCGTTACCACGTGCTGGATGCGCCCGTCATCAGCGACGCCGAATACGACGGGCTGATGAACGAACTGAAAGCCATCGAGGCCGAACACCCCAATTGGATCGCGCCCGATTCGCCCAGCCAGCGCGCCGGGGCGGCCCCCTCCGAAAAGTTCGAGAAGGTGCGGCACCCGCGTCCCATTCTCAGCCTGGCAAACGCCTTCGGGGCCGAGGACGCGCGGGCCTGGTACGAACGCATCCGCAAGCTGGATGACCGCGTCGAACGGGCGCAGTTCGTCGTCGAGCCAAAAATCGACGGCCTGAGCGTCGTCCTGCACTACCGCGACGGACTCTTCGTCCAGGGCGCGACGCGCGGCGACGGCGAAGTGGGCGAAGACATCACCGCCAACCTGCGCACCATCCAGGCCATCCCGCTAAAAATACCGGTGAATCGAGGCCAGAGAGTAGAGATTAGGGATAAGGGAACAGGCCAGGAAGAACTATTCCCGAATGATCTATTCTCTAATCCCCTACTCCCTAATTATCTGGTCGTGCGCGGCGAAGTCTTCATCCGCAACAAGGACTTCGACGAACTCAACCGGCGACTGGGCGAGGCCGGCGAGAAGACCTACCTCAACCCGCGCAACACCGCCGCCGGTTCGCTGCGCCAACTCGACCCGGCGCTGACCGCCCAACGCCCGCTGACGCTGCTGGTCTACCAGATCGTCCATTCCGAGGGCGGGCGCATCCCGACCTCGCAGTGGGACTTGCTCGCGTATCTCAAGTCGCTCGGATTCCCCGTCACCGACGCAGCCCGCCGTTTTGACAACCTGGACGCGGCGATTGCCTACACCCAAACCTGGGAAACCCGCCGCGACGAACTGGGCTACGAAATCGACGGCATGGTGCTCAAGATCGACGACCTGACGCTGGCGGCGGAACTCGGCTTCGTGGGCAAGGACCCGCGCGGCGCAGAAGCCTTCAAATTCCCGGCCCGTGAAGTGACGACAAAACTGACCGGCATCGAGGTCGAAGTGGGCCGCACCGGCGTGCTGACGCCCAAGGCCACGCTCGAAGCCGTCGAAATCAACGGCGTGGTGGTGCGCAACGCCACCCTGCACAACTTCGACTACATCGCCGAAAAAGACATCCGCATCGGCGACCGGGTGCTGGTCAAACGCGCCGGCGAAGTCATCCCCTACATCATCGGCCCCGTCGTGGACGTGCGCAGCGGCGCGGAGCAGGTCTACGTCCCGCCCGCGACCTGCCCGGCCTGCGGGCAGCCCGTCGAACACTTCGAGGGCGAAGTGGCCTGGTACTGCGTCAACGCCGCCTGCCCGGCGCAACTGCTGCGCAACATCGAGCACTTTGTCTCGCGCGGCGCAATGGACATCAACGGCCTGGGCGAAAAGATCGTCGAAAAGCTGATCGAAACCGGCGCAGTCAAAGACGTGGCCGATATTTACCTGCTCAAGCGCGAAGACATCCTGTCCGCCGTCACCAAAAAAGACCGCAAGACCAAGGCCGAGCCGCCCGGCAAGATTGCCGAAAACCTGTTGGCTGCCATCGACGCCTCGCGCGCGCAGCCGCTCAACCGACTGCTGACGGCCCTCGGCATTCGCGGCGTCGGCGAGGTGGCCGCCGCCGATCTGGCGCGTCACTTCACCGACCTGGATGCGCTCGCCCGCGCCACAGACGACGACCTGCAAGCCATCGAAGGCTTCGGCCCCAACACCGCCCTCGCCATCGTCGATTGGTTTGGGCGCGAAGCGAATCGCGCATTGGTAGTCAAGCTTAAATCTGCGGGCGTTTGGCCTGTCTCCCAACCTTTCAACCTTCAACCCCCTACGGGGGCAGGCTCTTCCACGGGCGCTCTTACCGGCCTGACCTTCGTCGTCACCGGCACTCTGCCCACCTTCAGCCGCGAAGGCGTCAAAGAATTCATCGAAGCCAACGGCGGCAAAGTCACCGACAGCGTCAGCAAAAAGACCAGCTACCTGGTGCTCGGCGCAGAACCCGGCTCGAAGTACGACAAGGCCCTGGCGCTGGGAATCAAGATCATTGGGGAAGAAGAATTGCGCGAAATCACCAATCCCTACGGAGGAAGCAATGTCAAGTAAGACGGAAATCAAGTGGTTCGACGAACCGGAAGAACAGGATTACCCGGCGGCGCTATTGTATTTGAGCTTAATCTACGATGCCGGGACGGCGGGCGCTTATGTCAGCAAGCTGCAAAGCGCTCCAATGACGGAATTCAAATCAAAGGATATTTTCAGGGCTTCCGGTCTGTCATTGCTCGGGGTCAGCAATTCGCACGTCGAAAAAGACCAGGACAAAATAAAGGATGGGGATAAGTTATCGCCGCTTCTGCTGGTGCGCGACACCGCAAATGGGAAAGTGGTCATCGCAGATGGGTATCATCGTTTGTGCGCAGTCTACTCTTTCAACGAGGATGCGCTCATCCCCTGTAAAATCGTGTAGTTTGGATGCGCGCGCTCTGCCCGGCTGAAACCGAACAAACAGCTTGCAAAGCCATGCCATGCAAAAGCAAACCCTTCACCAGGATTTTAAAATCCTTCCCTGGCGTTTTAAATTCCCAGCCTGGCGTTCCACAAACATGCCCGTACCAAAAACAAACGGTTTTTTCGCAATACCGCTAACTTGCTATTTTATATTTGACTTGCGGACTTCGATAAAGTTTTGGGTCTTCAGGAATTTCAGCAATTGGGTGATCCCAGCCCGCAAGCCGGGAAATCCCAACTTACGGGCTGATTACCACAGCTTTTGTCCGGTAAGAAAAGCAAGTTATGCGCTACTGCCATTTATGCTACAATATTCTCATGGATCAATTTGCCGACCTGCGCGCCAAAGTTACCCCGCTCTTGCGGCCTTACGCCAGACGGATTTCCGTCTTCGGCTCGTATGCGCGCGGCGAACAAACGCCCGAAAGCGATATTGACCTGCTGGTGGCGCTCAGACCGTCAGAGCAGCGGCCTCCTTTGGGTTTGTTCGAAATCATTCGCCTCGAGCACGAGTTGCAAAAAGAATTGGGCCGCGCAGTCGATCTGGTGACCGAGGAAGGCATCAGCCCGCGCATCAAACCCAAAGTGGAAAAAGACAGGGTGGTTTTGTATGAAGAAACCCGATGACGCCGCCCGGCTGGGGCATATTTTTGATGCAATTTGCCGGATCGAAGAGTATACGCATGGCGTGCATAAAGACACTTTTATAGGCCATGGCATGATGCAAGATGCGGTCATGCGCCAGGTTGAAATCATCGGCGAAGCTTCGCGCAATATCTCGGATGAATTCCAGGAAGCGCACCCTGAACTTCCCTGGCTGCAAATGCGGGGCATACGCAACAAGATTGTCCATGATTACCTTGAAATCAACACAGACGTGATCTGGGACACCATCAAAAACGACCTGCCGGTTTTGAAATCGCAAGTACAAAAGCTGCTTGAATAACCAGGGTGTACATGCGCAAACAAACCACCTTCTGGCTGTTCACCATTATCATCTTGGTCGCAGCCGTTGGTTTATGGCTGGCGCGCGCGGTATTTACGACGCAAGACGTCCCTGCCCAGGCGCAACCGCATGGCCTGGCTGCCACCCCGCAAAACTTGAGATACCTGGGGTTCGAGTTTAACGCCATAAGCATGGCAGATAGACAGGCGCAAGGCGCGGTTACAGAAAAACAGGCCATTGCAACCTCCATAAAAAATGACCCCGGTCTGAAAGCAGCCACCGGCGTTTCTGCCATGCTTGGATTTTTGCGTGACATCAACCCACACTACATTGATCATGATATGGCTGACATGGGGTTGGTATGGCTTGTAACCTTCGACGGGATTAAGAATGTTTCATCCGGCCCGCCTGGTGCTCCACGGGGTGTCTCCAACGCCGAAAGCGTTGTAATCGACGCAAAAAGCGGCGACTACATCATGGCCTTCACACTTTCTGATTTCACCGCCGTTACGCCTGAAAACAATCCGATCCCAACCTTTGACGGAACGGCAGAAGCGACCCCGCTGCCGCCGTCGAATGCCATTCCCACCATCGCGCCAACTTTTGCTCCTTAGCCCACCGGTTTCCTGCTCCATGTTTCACAAAATTGGCAGCAATTCTTAATGTGGCCTTCTGATCCACTGGAGAATTGCTGTTCTTTACTTAACCTTAACGTGTTGTTTGGATCGGGTTAATATATGGACACTAAAATGAAGGGGCAGTATTATTATCGAGTTGTTTCACATTTCTTTACCCATTTTCACAAGGAGAATTGCCATGAAAATACGTTCCATCATCGTTGTAGTGTTGCTTATCAGCCTGATCTTGCCCGGCGCCATACCTGCGCTGGCCGACAGCGCTGCCCAGACGCTGCCTTTCAGCCAGAACTGGAGCAATACCAGTTTGATTACCACTGCCAACGATTGGTCCGGGGTGCCGGGCATCATCGGGTATCGCGGCGACGGCCTTACAGCCGCCACCGGCACCGACCCGCAAACCATCCTGGCCGACGGAACCACCACCCCGGTCAACGTGCTTGCCAATCAAACCAACCCAAGTACGCTCACCACCGGCGGCGTCGCCGAGTTCGATACGCTTGCCAACCCGGTGGTTGCCTTGCAAGGCAGCGGCACGGCCAGCGCGCCCTTCATCCTGATTGCCATCAACACCACCGGCCAATCCAGCATTAACGTCGTCTACAACCTGCGCGACGTTGACGGATCGACCGACAACGCCGTCCAGCCGGTGGCGCTGCAATACCGCGTTGGTTCCACCGGGAACTTCACCAATATCCCCGCCGCCTTCGTGGCGGATGCCAGCAGCGGCCCAAGCCTGGCAACGCTGGTGACAGCGGTCAACGTCACCCTGCCGGCGGCGGCAGACAACCAGGCGCTCGTCCAGCTTCGCATCATCACGGCCAACGCCGTCGGCAGCGATGAATGGATCGGCATCGACGATATTTCCATCAGCGCTGCGGCCCCCACGTTCCCCAGCGGCGTCGGCAGCGCCTCGCCCAATAGCGTCGCCCCCGGCGACACTACGCTTTTAACGGTGGCGGTCACACCCGGCGCCAACCCCACCAGCACCAGCCTGGCCGTCAGCGGCGACCTATCCTCCATCGGCGGGGCCTCCAACCAAACGTTTTTCGACGACGGCAGCAACGGGGATGTGACTGCGGGAGATAACACCTTCAGCTTCCTGGCCGCCATCCCCGTCGACACATCCGAAAGCGCGAAATCCCTGCCCGTCAGCATCAGCGATGCCCAGGCGCGCAGCGGCGCGACCAGCATCGACCTGACCGTGACAAGCGGGGCCACGCCCACGCCATCCATCACGCCGACAGCCACCCCGTCGCCCACGCCCTCGCTGACGCCTTCGCCGACCACCTCGCCCCTCGGCCTGTGCGGCGACCCGGCCACCTTCATCCACACCATCCAGGGCAGCGGGCTGACCAGCCCGCTCGACGGCGCTTCGGGTGTCATCATCGAAGGCGTGGTCGTGGGCGATTACCAAAACGCCAACCAGTTCGGCGGCTTCCACGTGCAGGAGCAGGACTCCGACGTTGACGCCGACCCCGCCACGTCCGAAGGCATCTTTGTCTATAACAGCAGCTTCCCGGTCAACGTCGGCGACCTGGTGCGGCTGCGCGGCACTGTGTCCGAGTTTTCCAGCAGCGGAACCTTCCTGACGGAGTTTGGCTCCATCACCGACGCGACCATTTGCAGCAGCGGCAACAGCGTCACGCCCGCGACGGTGACGTTGCCGGTCAGCAACCTGAACGACTGGGAACGCTACGAAAGCATGTTGATCTACATTCCGCAGCAGTTGACCGACACCGAGAACTACACCCTGGCGCGTTACGGCGAAGTCTCGCTCTCGGTGAACGGGCGGCTGTTCAACCCGACCACGCTCACCACGCCCGGCGCAGCCGCCATCGCGCAGCAAGACTTGAACGACCGCAGCCGCATCCTGCTCGACGACGGCGATAACATGCAAGACATAGACCCGACCCTTTATCCCACCGGCGGCTTGAGCGCTGCCAACACCCTGCGTTCCGGCGATACCGTAAACGGCCTGACGGGCGTGCTGGAGCAGCGTTTCGGCGTATATCGCATCCAACCGGTTGGGCCGATTAGCTTCAACGCCGCCAACCCGCGCCCCGCCGCGCCTGAAAACGTCGGCGGGCGGCTCAAGGTTGCCGCGCTGAACACGCTCAACTTCTTCACCACCCTCGATACCACGCCCGGCTCCGGCAACGGCCCCAATATCTGCGGCCCCTTGCTCAACCAGGAATGCCGCGGCGCCAACGACGCCTTCGAATTCGACCGCCAGCGCGCCAAACTCGTCAACGAGATGCTCGGCCTCGATGCCGACGTGTACGGCCTGATGGAACTCGAAAACAACCCTTCGGCCTCGCTCCAGAGCCTGGTGGACGGCCTGAACGCGGCCACCGCGCCCGGCACATACGCCTACATCAATACCGGCACCATCGGCGGCGACGCCATCAAAGTCGGCCTGATCTACAAGCCCGCCACCGTCACGCCGGTTGGCGCATTCGCGCTTTTGACCTCCAGCGTAGACCCCACCTTCATCGACACGCTCAACCGCCCCGTCCTGGCGCAAACTTTCTCTGAGAACGCCACCGGGGAACGCTTCACCATCGCCGTCAACCACCTCAAGTCCAAAGGCTCCGACTGCATTGCCGCCGGCGACCCGGATACCGGCGACGGTCAGGGCAACTGCAACCTGACCCGCGCCGCGGCCGCCGCCGCCGAAGCCAACTGGCTGGCCCACGACCCGACCGGCAGCGGCGACCCCGACTTCCTCCTGGTTGGCGATTTCAACGCATACTTGAAGGAAGACCCCATCAGCGCGCTCCTTGCGGCGGGTTACACCAACCTGATTGACCGCTTCGTCGGCGCGGGCGCTTATTCCTACGTGTTCGACGGTCAATCCGGTTATCTCGATCATGGGCTGGCGAACGCAGCCTTGAATGCGCAGGTCACAGGCGCAACCGAATGGCACATCAACGCCGACGAATCTGTCGCGCTGGATTACAACGAAGAATTCAAAACAGCCAACCAGCTTAACACGTTCTACACCTCCGCGCCCTATCGCACATCCGACCACGACCCGCTCCTGATCGGCCTGAACCTGTACACCGCGCCGCTTCCGACGGAAACAGCCGCCCCGACTGCAACCCCAACCGCCACCGAATCCCCGGTTCCGACGGAAACCGCCGCCCCGACTGCGACCCCAACCGCCACCGAAACCCCGGTGTTGACCGAAACCGCCACCCCGACTGCGACGCCAACCGCTACCAAATCCCCGGTTCCGACGGAAACCGCCGCCCCGACTGCGACCCCAACCGCCACCGAAACCCCGACGCTGACGGCAACAGCCACTTCGACTG
>JBARBA010000052.1:0-3192 GCA_049792555.1 Anaerolineales bacterium | reverse complement strand
TCCCGCCCTACGCTTTATTTTCTGCCGAAATCGGCCGGGATTTCGCCCCAGGCTTTTGAATCGGTCAAACAAGATACCTTCGGGGGATTATTTTCCTCGAGTAACCTGCATTGGAAGAGGAATCCAGGTCATGCCCCCGTCATCTGTTGTATACAGGGTGATTTCTCCTCCAAGTTCAAAATTCCATCCCAGTAACCAACCTTTATTGGGTGTTACGAAATCTATATCGAACTCGCCAATGCCGTCAAAAAAATTCTTTTGCTGCGCATTCAGTTGGATGGGTTGCCAGGTTTGCGCGCCGTCATGCGTTACGCACAAACCGCTATCGCAGGCAGTAAAGGCAACGTCAGCGGACACAAAATCTACATAATCCGGCCTGAATAGCTTTTGGGCCAGAGATGATCGTTGTGTCCATGTTTTGCCTCCATCCTGTGTGGCAAAAATAGCGATAAGCCGTTGAACATCTCCAGTTTGAGAATTTTTTTGATACCGAGTAGTCACATAACCTAATCGATCACCAAAAAAGCTTAGAAAATTTACGTTGGGGTATATATCGTTATCAGAAAATACTTTATCTTTGAACGGCATATCCATAACCTGCCATGTTTTTCCACCGTCCCAGGACACGTAAAAATATTTAAATAAGGTTCTTGCTATCCAAATATTGGTAGGGCCTCGAAAAAGAAACTCTCCTCCATAGGGTAAGTCTAAACCGCCTTCCGGGACATTCGGGGATTTCTTGCCATCAATAGAATTGACACGAAGTTGAACCCAGGTTTGACCACCATCATTTGTTTGATATAAAGCAACTGGACAGGTAGCGCCGCATGAGCCTTTAGACACAGCCCAACCGGTGGATGTGTCAATAAACTGAAGGCCATCCACATTGGGCGGAAGAGGCAGGGATTCCCAAGTCTTCCCACTATTTTTGGTGCGATACAGGAATTCCCCTTCACGAGTCCATTCTTTTATCCATGCCATTTCAGCATCAAGGAAAAAGTAACGAGTTACGCCCAAATGCTCAACCGGTGTTACATCTGCCCAGGTTTTGCCGCCATCTGACGTTCGAACCAAACGTTCCAGAGAAGTATCATCGTTTACTGCAACTCCCCAACCATTCATTTCGTCAATCATTTTGATCGAGCTAAGACTAAGCGGCGACGGAATAGCGTAAATATCAAGGGTGGGGAAAGGAGGCCACGTGGCTTCAATCGTGGGTGTTAACTCAGGTGTCCCTGTAACAGGAAAAGATGTGACAGTGCTCGTCGATTGAACAGGATTGGCAGTTATGATTGGAATTGGCGCAAGCGTTGCAGGAGGCTGGCAAGCGGCAAGAATAACTGCCGCAAGGCTATAAAAAGAAAGCAATGTTGCGAATTTCATTGACATGGTTTACTTCCTGCCAAAATCGGCAGGGTTTTCACCCCAGGCTTTGGTATCCCATTTTAAGACCCTAAAGGGCTTCGAGTCCTTTAGGGTCTTTTCCGCTTCGTTAATCAGTTCGAATAATTGGGCGTTGCGGCTCGTCCGCGCCAGCTTGGTGCGGCAGGTGTTGGCTTTGACCCACGAGATGGCGTTCTCTGAATCGGAGTAGATCGGCCAATCGCGTCCCTGCTCCTGCTGCCAGGTTACGGCATGGACAATCGCCAGGAATTCGCCGACATTGTTGGTGCCGTCTGCATAGGGGCCGAATTTGAAGATTTGCCTGCCGCTTTCGGTCTCCACGCCGCGATATTCGACCGGGCCGGGCGCGCCGGAGCAGGCCGCGTCCACGCTGATCGAAGGCAGGAGCGGTTGGGTGGGGGCGAAGAGCCATCCCTGCGACGAAAACGGCTTGCCTTTGAAATCGCCGAAACGGCCTCGAAGCGCAGCCTCGGCAGCGGGGAGCGAATCAAAAGATTTGTAGTCCGCCCCCGGGTAGCCCGTCACCTGCGCGGAACATTCGTCCCAGGTGGTGAAAACCCCGGCGCGGCGTCCCTTCCACACAACGTAAAATTTTGTCTTTGCCATGCGCCATTAAAAACGGTTTTTGATAAAAATCTGGCTTTTGCCACTCTGCGTCGAGATTTCTTTGACTGCCAGCGATACGCGGTTTTCGGCGTTCAATGCGTCCCAGTATTTCTCCATGATTTCCTGCCCCGTCCCCAGGCAGGGCAGGAGCAGCGGATCGCCCGCGAAGCTCGGCAGCGGGTCGCCGTCGCCGCTGTAGGTGGTTAGCCCAACGCCATACCCGGCTTGCGGCATGGTGGGACGGTAAAAATAGCGGTCGGTAAACGTTGGATCGATTGGGCTGGCTTTCAGGATGCTCAAAACCGCCGAAACGGCGTTCCCCTTAACGCTGATCATCCCGCTGATGCGCGGCGTGAAATTGGGCGCATCGGGTTCGCGCTCGCGTTTGGCGAGCGCCTCTTCGATGGTTCCGCCGCTCTGGATAGTTTTGTACATGGT
The DNA here is from genome assembly GCA_049792555.1 of Anaerolineales bacterium. Classification (GTDB taxonomy): domain Bacteria; phylum Chloroflexota; class Anaerolineae; order Anaerolineales; family Villigracilaceae; genus UBA5195. Next base: position 744 of record JBARBA010000052.1, on the reverse strand, counting down.
GCGGGTCTGGTCGCCGTTGCTGACCAGGTAAATTCCGGGCAGGTCGAGCATGGCTTCGTAAATGATCAGGCTGGGGTCGGCCACCAGCTTCAAGTCCACCGGTTCCGTGCGCAGCGTGGAACCTTCGGCCACGAAACGGCGGTTGCGGCTGTTTGTGCTGCGTCCCATGATCCAGTAAATGATGGCCCAGGTATTTTCACTTGGGCGGCCCAGGACAAGGCCGCGCCCGGGGTAGGGATTCTGCCCCAGGTGGTTCTCGAAGTTTGCGGCTGCCAGTTGTGCAGTGTTCATGCGTGCTCCTTGATGATCATTTTGATGATGAGTTTTTATGTAAACAATCCGATGATACCGGATAGGTTTCATCATAACAAAAGCGACAAATGCCCGGGGACGCGGAAATCAGGCGATTACACATGTCGGCATCATTTTCAAAAACTGTTAGCCAGACTGACCAAAATCCTTTGGCTCTTGCAGTATCAACAATCTGCTCCCGAAACCAAGTATTATCAGATGCTTGAAGCCCTACCCGAGCACGTTCAGCCATATCCCAAACCTCGCGCCGAGCGTTCCACCGTCGATCAGTACCGAGCGGATTCTTGGGAATTTTATCTAGTCCTGTCAATTTCAAGGTTCTATTAGCAATTATTTTCGTAATCGTTCACGGGGTGTGAACGAAGCGACCAGCCGGTAAGATGGAAGGCACGGGGCGGCCATAGTTGGCGGCTTCGCAGGCCTCGGTTAAGT
>JBARBA010000051.1:0-3023 GCA_049792555.1 Anaerolineales bacterium | reverse complement strand
TCAATCATCGTAACTGCTCACCCATCAGAAAATAGAACACCGATTTGACGGATTAAGCTGATTTTCGCGGGTAAATCCAAAAAGAATCTGTGTAAATCCGCCTGATCAGCGTCATCCGCGTTCTATTTAAGCCATAACGGGCAAGAGCCTGAGCAGTCACGGTTTTTGCCACAATGCGTAATAAGGAATGGTAAGATAGCGCTGAAAGGAAATCGCCATGAACTCAACCCTCGCGTATTACACCCAGCAAGGCCCAATGTCTGACCCCAAAGCGTATGCCCGTCTTCTTGAAAACCTGCCCACGTCCGTCGCAGACCTGGTGAAAATTGTCCAGGGCGTCACCATCCACGTTTTTTGGGCGGAACGGTACAGCTACAAGGTTCCGCCGGAGCGCATGGGCGAACTGCAACTGCGTTCGGTGGAGCGCAGGCTGGCGCGCACCCTGGAGTTGGACCCGCGCCCGTTTAACGAGCCGCGCCCCATCGAGAAAAAACTGCTCGGCAACTGCCGTGACCACTCGCTGTTGCTGGCCTCGCTGCTGCGCTGCCAGGGCGTCCCGGCCCGCGCGCGCTGTGGGTTTGGCGCGTATTTCATGCCCGACCACTTCGAAGACCATTGGGTGACGGAATATTGGAATGGCGAGCAGGCGCGCTGGGTATTGGTCGATGCGCAATTGGACGCATTGCAGCGCGAGGCCATGCAGATCGCCTTCGATCCGCTGGACACGCCGCGCGACCAGTTTATCGTGGGCGGCAAAGCCTGGCAGATGTGTCGCTCCGGCGGGCATGACCCCGATAAGTTCGGCATCTTCGACATGCACGGGCTGGGTTTCGTGTGCGGCAACCTGGTGCGCGACGTGGCCTCGCTCAACAAAATGGAACTGCTGCCCTGGGATTGCTGGGGCGTCATGCTCAAGGAGCAACTCGACGACCCCGACGACCTGGCCATGCTCGACGAGGTCGCTGCGCTGACGGCCGGCGACGTCCCGGACTTCGAAGCCATGCGCTCGCGCTACGAGGCCGACGCGCGCCTGCACATGGATGGCGCGTTGACCAGTTACGTCAATGGGCAAATGGTGCAAGTGAAGGTGTAGTTCGGCGCTGGCGCACAAGTCTCTTTTATGGTTCGGTTGTCTCTGAAATTAGCATTCGAGATGAACGCAATAGAACAGGAGAAAGACATATTTTGCTACCTATCACAACATCTTTTGGTGTAATCCGACCCTGGCACATATTAGATGCAGATGCTTTAACGCGATATGCTAACAATCGCAATGTCTGGCTGAATATGCGTGACGGTTTTCCTAACCCCTACACACTGGAAGATGCCAACTCATTTCTTGAAATTGTCAGCCAGCAAAGCCCTGTTACCTTTTGCGCTATTGCCACTCAGCAAGAAGCTATTGGCGGCATTGGTGTAACTATTAACAAAGATGTTCATCGGTTGACTGCCGAGCTAGGTTACTGGTTAGCAGAACCGTATTGGGGTAAAGGAATTATGACAGATGCTGTTACTAAATTTAGTGAATATGTTTTTGATTTTTTAGGTTTGGTGCGTATTTACGCCGAACCTTATGCAAATAATGAAGGGTCGTTTCGGGTGTTAGAGAAAGCAGGGTTTATCTTAGAAGGTCGAATGCGATGCAGCGTAATTAAGGAAGGTAAAATTAACGATCAATTACTATATGCAAAAATCAAAAATCGGTAGGTGCATTTTGTTGTCTCCTGCCGTGCAAGTGGTCTTTAAGTTTCGCTTTTCTGTAGTTAATTTTATCAGCCGTGAAATTGGCTTTTGGTTAATCAGCTACTACTGCGAGTAAGCGTAAACATAACTTGTGTTGACCGAGGTAAATTATGCCCAAAATAGACATCGATCAAAACCGCTGTAATCAAGATGGACTATGCGTCATGGTTTGCCCCATGAACGTCCTTGTTCAAGAAGAACAGCGCGCAATTCCCAATGTGGCGCGTGAAGAATTGTGCATTTCCTGCGGGCATTGCCTGGCGGTCTGTCCGCAGGAAGCGATTGCCCATGATGGGGTATCCCAGGAAAGGATCCGGCCTGTTCTGCAAGAGCGTCTTCCCGCGCCGGAAATGCTCACCCACCTCATTAACGTCAGGCGTTCTGTCCGGGCTTTGAAGAATACCCCGGTTGAAAAGGAACTCGTCGAGCAGGTCATCCACGCTGCGCGTTTTGCGCCCAGCGGCCACAATGTGCAATCCACCGAGTATGTTGTTGTGCAAGACCAAGCCATGCTTGAGCAGGTTGTTCGATTAACGGCAAAATATCTCAAGACAGCATCCGGCTTCCTGGGAAACCCTTTGCTCCAACCTGCTTTGTCCTGGTTGTTCAGGGACAGATATGAAAATATCGATCTGGTCGCAGAAGAATTCAAGTTACTGGCTGAAATGGCCGAAGTAGGGGAAGATAAAATTCTGCACCAAGCTCCAACCCTGATTGTCTTTCATGCCAGGCAAAGCGTAGCTTTTGCTGCGGCGAATGCAAATATGGCGGCGCAAAATGCGTCCTTGATGGCGCAATCCCTGGGGTTGGGCGCTTTCTATACTGGTTACGTTCTCGCGGCCTGCGAAATGGATAACAGCATCCCCAAGCTGTTGGGGATACCACAGAATCATCGTATTTACGCCGGGTTGGCCCTGGGACATCCGGCAGTCCGATATACACATTGGATCGAGAGGGATGCGCCCAAAGTTCGATGGATGTAGAAATGTGGAGGGTGTGTTTCAACTGAAAAGCGCAGTTACTTCGCAAATGAGTTGAGACAAATGCGTATTGCGTATTGCGTATTCCGTTTTGAAGGTTTATATGTATCTTTTTAATATTTCGGGGGAATTGTTGTCGAAGGTGGTTTCGATACGGCGGCGAAACAGCATCGCCGCCTACTCAACCACCGATTATTGAAATGATATGTTTATATAATCCCGTAGCGCAGCGGTGTCACCACACTTAAGCGTGGTGGGCAATCGGGACACGGAATACACGGGAGAACACGGAAAAAACCC